>JBHLJZ010000017.1:0-45259 GCA_048887165.1 Candidatus Hodarchaeota archaeon
GGCACTCAAAAAATACAAGCTCCATCTTTCATTCCAACTCAAGATATTTCTGATTCAACTTCAGAAGAATCATATAAACCGAAAACAATTCCTTTCTCTGAGAGTACTCCAGAACCGGCAACACCTCCAGAAGAATTTAGGACTACAAGTGCTGAAAAATCAGTAGAAATTACCTCTTCTACAACTCCATTTAGAGTGGTAAAAAAAGAAGAGCCTCCTAAACCAAAACCTGCTGCAATGACTTTTGAGCCAGAAAGGGAAATTCCTTCCTCCACTCCAGAATCAAGTATCATTTTTCAACCACCGACAACTCCTAGCTCCGAAATTAGCTCAGAATCTTTAGTTGATTATATGCCACAGACTATAATTTCTAAAAAAGAGAAAAAGAAAAAAGCAAAAGAGAAAAAGAAACAGAAAAAAGTAAAAGAAAAGGAAAAGAAAATAAAACCCACTCAGGTAACTGAAACACCTTCTTTATTTCAAACACTCACTCAAAGATTTGAGGAAACTGAATCACCTGAAAGTGCTCAATTTGTTCCATTTTTTGGAGCTAAGGAAGTCAAGCCTGAAGAATCTTCTACTTTAAGAATAATTCCTAATGTTGCTGATATTGAAAGCGAACCTAGTGATTTTACTGTGATAAAACCGACAACTCCAACTAAAAAGAAAGGAGAAAAAGCTAAATCTACAGATCTTATAATTTGTGAACAATGCGGGGCAATTTTATCTTCTGACTATGCTTTTTGTAATAAATGTGGAAATAAACTATAAATAAATTCAGATATTTTTCCCGCATATGGGGCATGTACTCCACATTTTTTTAATTTTTGAATTGCAGTATGGACATAGTTTTAAGTTAGGATCTACTTGAGTTTGAGGCTTACCAAATATAGTTATGTCGTTTTTACCTTTGTATTCTAAAGGAGTATTTTGAGGTGGTTGAATTTCAACGACCCTTTTAACTAAAGGAGGAGGACTCCTTTCCTTTGGAAAGAAATATTCTTTATCTTGAACCTTTGATCGATCTAAAGGACTTTCTTTAATAGTAGAATATTCTTGAGCTATAGAATAAGATTTTTCAAAATCTTCTTCTGCAATTTTAGGTGACCTTGAATGTTGTTTCTCAGTTTCTTCTAGAGTAGCACCAACTTTATAAAAGAAGTATTTACCCTCATTATTTTCAACAACTTTTTCTCCATTTTTTAAAGTAACTTCAATATAATAGATAATCGTTGAACCTATAGGTACCTCTGCTATTTCAGCAATAAAATAATCGATCTGATAATCCATTCTCATCTGATACCATGATTTCCCATGATCAGCACTAAAAATTAATAGTACTCTTTCTAATGAATCATCAAAATCTTCTTCTGTAATTTTTACTACAATTTTGATAGTTTTCTTAAGAAAACTTTCCTGATCCTTACGGATTATTGATTCTGTCTCATCCCAAGCAGCACCACATTTGGGACAATTAGTAAACCAATTTGGATATTCAAAATCACATTTAACGCAAGATTTTGTAAAATACCTTGTTGTTTTTATTCCTAATGATTTCTTTTTTTCTTTAGCCATCCTTTATTTCATTTTAAAGCGGAAAATTAACCCTATTAATTTTATATAAATTATTAAATTACTTTTTTGTTAATAAATATATTTCTAATGATCAGATTATAAAATTCTTATTTATAATTATTATTATATTTATTATTATAAAAGGTTAAACCAGTGAAGGGAAAGATAGATTCTAAAGAAGTTAAATCTCTATTAGATGCCATTATTGATTTAATAGAAATTAAAATGATAATCAGAAAAACTGTTCCAGATTATGAATTAGATGAAAAACTAATGGAAAAATATATTAACATATTGGAATCATTGCAGTTAAAACTTCTTCCATTATTTTCAAAATATCTTAACCAACCTTCAGAAGAAATTCAAATAAAATCAAAAGAAGAAATAATTAAGGAAATTAAAACACTTTCCAGAGATGTTAATATTACTTTAGTATCTTCTAATTCCGCCAAAAAAAAATTAAAAAATATAGGACTTGATCCACGAAATATAATTGTATCTGGAGGACCAATATTCTTTAATGATTACTCGAAAGTAAATCCAAATATCTCTGATAAAGCAATTCCTGGAATAAAAAGGAAATGTGAGAATTTGATCAGCAAAATAACTAAAATAAATTGGGAAGAAAAAGAATTTATTTTTTTGTACGAACGTGATAATATTACAGATAAAATAATTTTAGATGAATTAGGTAAAATCTCAGAATTAATTGGTAAAAAAATAATAACTTATCTCATATTATCTTGGAAAGATTTAGAGTTTTAGGGTTTTAACTTTTCTACAATATCATCTAAATCATTTGTAAAGTGAGATAAATGTTCTTTTTCCACATGAGGCATGATAACAACTCTAATTAAATTAAAATCAATAAATTTTCCCAACATCCAATTCCTCTTCCGTAGTTCCTCATCAATCTCACATATACTTTTTCCACTTTCAGTTGTAATTCCTACTACATTCATATCGGGTTTAGCAGCTAGCTTCAATCCATTAATTTTTGATATTTGCTTAATTAAATACTGAGTATTCTGCATGCATTTTCTAACGATCTTTTTAAAACCATCAATTCCAAGAGCTTTCAAGATAACCCAGAATGCTATAACGGTTCCTCCTGGTCTAGTACCGACAAGATGAAAATGTTTAAAATTACCTCCAGCTAAATAAGGAATTTCAAACCCCGTTCTTTGTAAAATTGAAGCATCTCGAATAAAAAATCCACCAGCAGGAATAACCCCTAATCCCATTTTATGGGGATCTGCTGTAATAGAATTAACAGAATTAACTGAAAAATCCCATGCTGGTATCTTATATCCAAGCCTTACTAAGAAAGGCAAAACAAATCCGCCAAATGCGGCGTCAACATGGAAGAATATGTTTTTATCTTCAATTAGTTTTCCAATCTCTTCGATAGGATCTATTAATCCAAGCGAAGTCGTCCCTGCTACTCCGACAACACCACAAGTATTCTTATTGATTAAAGAATTGAAGTTATTAAGGTCTAGCTCAAAATTTTCATTCAAATTAGCTTTCCTTAATTTAATATCTAATAAATCAGCTGCCTTGTCAAAAGAGATATGAGCCGAAGCGGGAACAATTACCTCAGGATTATTTAAATCAGGTCTTAATTTTTTAGCTATCCTCATAGCTATTAGATTTGCTTCTGATCCTCCAGTTGTAAAAGTCCCAGTTATGTTCCTTCCACCAAATAAATCCCCAATTTCATTGACTAATTCCTCTTCTAATTCAGCAGTTCCGGGAAACAAACCGGGATCTCCTAAATTTTTTGAAATGTACCTTAAATAAACTTCTCTTCCTAAATCATAAGGTTCTGTACACATTGATCCTAGTATTGAACCTGAATTGTATGAATAATCTTTTTCCAATTTCTTTTCTAATATTTTAAGTATTTCCTGCTTCTTTAGACCTTTTTCCTGCATCTTTTTAAAAATATTTTATTCGTGTTTCCAATTATATTAGTATATCTTAAAAAATAGAACATTTTAAACAATTAAAATTTTATAACTTAGACGGTAAAATTACCTAAAATCGATTAAAAAATGTTAATTTATTAAATTTTTTCTTTACAGAACTCAACTAATTCTTGAGCATCTAATAGTTTAACTAACTTTTTTAGCTCCTTTTTCTCTTTGAAATTGATATATGAATCATAGATTGGATTAGCTCTGAGATCTAAATTAAATAATCTTTCTAGCGCCCCTAATCCTTTAATTTCAGAAATTCTATTATATGCAAGTTCTAATCTCAATAAATTTTTAAGATTATCCAAATTCTTAATCTCAAATATTTGATTCCATTTAAGATTAAGTAAAATTAAATTATTCAGATTACTAAGTCCTTTTATTTCAGAAATTCTATTTTTTTCTAAATTTAAAAATTTCAAATTCTTAAGCGATTGTAGACCTTTAATTTCAGAAATCCTATTACTCCCTAAGTGTAATTCTTCTAAACCGATTAAATTTTCAAGACCTTTTATTTCTGTTATATAATTCTCATAAAGATTTAGTACTTTTAGATTTTTAAGGGTATTAAGTCCTTTAATTTCAGTTATTCGATTATTATAGAGATATAACTGCTTTAAGTTTGTTAACATTTCGATCCCACTAATTTTTATAATTTGATTATATCTAAGGTTTAAAAATTCTAAATTACTAAGAATTTCAAGGTCTTTAATTTCTCTGATATTATTTCCTGAAAGATTTAGTTTTTTCAAATAAGCGATATCTTCAAATCCTTTTATTTCAGAAATATTATTAATACCTCTTTCACTTAAATCTAAACAATCACCCCATAGTTTAACAATTTTACCATTTAGAATGATCTCAGTCATAATTCGACCATCTATTTACATAAATCTTTTTGAATCTCTCTTTGAATATTTTTCAATAACTTCATTTAATTCAGTATGTAAATCCACTTTATAATAGTTAGCTATACATATTAACGCATAAATGATGTCTGCTAACTCTTCCCCGATGTTACTTATTTTATTTTCTTTCTTTTTAGGTTTATATCCTTGAATGTGATTGATTTCTTTAGCTAATTCTCCAAGTTCTTCAATAACAGCAGATAACATTGCCAAAGGGGGCCAATATCCACCATGAGAGCAGATCCAATCATTGATCTTTTCTTGAATTTCTCTTAATGAAATTTTATCATTCATATATTTAATAAATTATTAAAGTATTTAAAAAATCAAAAAAGAAAAATTTAACTAAGTATATCTTCTCTTTTTCTACTTTCCCATTCTGCTTTCTTTCCAGGATTATATCTATTTACTTCACTATAATAACCAGTAATTCTTGAATAAACCTTTACCTCTTTCGAATAGCATTGTGGACATGTGAATTGCCCTCCTCGAAACATTTTTCGACATGAAGGGCAGAAAGTGAAATCTATAGTATATGCAAAATAAGCCGTATTCGTATTAAGACAAATATTTTTAGTAAGTTCCCATAAACCATTAATATCTGGTTTTTGTTCACCAAGCCAAATATGAGTTATAACTCCGCCTTCTATAATAGGATGTAAATCACCTTGTTTCTTAATTCTTTCTGATAATGAGATATCAGCATCATAACGTAAATGGCACGAATTAGTATAAAATGGAGATTTTTCTTTTGATTGAGGAATCGCTTTTTTTGGAAAATGTTTCAAATCAAGGCGAGCCATACGCGAACTTGAACTTTCAGCAGGTTGTTCCCAAAGAGAGTAAGATTTACCATCTCTTTGAGTCATAGAATTACATTTAGCAACCATATAATTCAAGATTTTTTTTCCAAACTCATAGGCAGTATTATCTTCATGTAATTCAAATGCAGTTAAACTTTTAACGGCTTCATTTAATCCTGTAAAACCTATAGAGAGATTTTGATCTTTTAATTTAAAGATTGGTTCACCGTTAATTTTACCACTACATAGGGGTAAATGCCCTGTCCTTAGTCTTTTTTCCATCAAATCCCATTTTTTTCTTAAAATTCGTGCTGAAAGTTCCATTTTTTCATTTAATATTCTGAAATAATCATCTTCATTAAGTGCCATATATGCATATCTAGGTAAGTTTAAACTTACACTTTGAAGAGAACCAATGGTTACATAATTTTCCCATACGTTCGCATTCTTTCGCTCTTCTGGATCTAGAATACACTGATTTATTATTTGATTTCCACTAAGAAATTTTCTGCAACACTGGCTATGAATCTCATCAGGCATCCAATCAGGGCACATATTTAAAAAGTATGGAGTTCCCATAGTAGCAACTTCTTCCATGACTTTTAGATAAGAGGATTCGAATTTCTTCAACCAATCTTTTTTAATTTTAATCTCATGCTTGGGAAATGCAAAAAGTTTACCATTATAATCTCCTTGAATGTAGACATTTGTCAAAGCATCAAATAATTGAAGACATTCTTCAAGAAAATCACTATATTTTCCAATAATTTTCCCATAGGGCCCTACAGCAGGTATATTTAATAGGCCTTCAGGAACAGTAGGAGTACAAGAAATTGATGTAAATGGAACTTGGCCACCACGTGCGGCAAATATTTGATTTGTTTCATAAATTAAACACTGCATAGATTGTTCAATTTCTCTCTCAGAAAGACCTCGCGCATAAGGAGCTAGAAATGTAGTAATATAATCATATCCTTGTCCTCCTGAGAATTCTCCTTGAATGATACCAAGCCATTTAGCTAAGTGGGTAACTGCAACTCTTAGACTTCCTGCAGGACCTGATCTACTGCAATGAGCCCAACTCTCTACAGGGGGTAAACCATGCTCAAGAATCATCCGGGGGTCCCATTCTTGACAAAAAGGACGCAAATCGAAATATCTTAACATATGAACATGTATATCTCCATAAAGGTGGGCATGTGCTTCTTCAGAATCCAAAATCCTCAATAGAGCATATTCATCAGAAATTCTATTTGCTGCCCAATGATGGATACTTTCTGGATTCATATCCTGATTTGCATTTTCTGTTATACCATTTTCTAAAATAGCTTCATAATCCATTAAAGGCATTCCAATTCTTGTATATAATTTTCTTTCCTCCTCAAAATGGTGTTCTGATAATATAGAACATACAATTTCTCTAATATGAGGTCCTGATAGAAATTTTATCCCTGAGGAAATTATTCTGCGAACTACAAGTTCAGTAATCCTATGAGCGGCTTTTTGATTAAGACCAGTTTCTATAGTTATACTTTGTTCAATTTTTAATGGATCAAAATATACGACATCTCCTTCAGTTCTAAAAACTTGAGGAAGTAGATTTTTAAGATAGCTTCTTCTTAATTGTTCTGTCTGTTCTTCTTTTGCAGTTTTAGATTCTGGAACCAATTCCATATAATTACATCATCTTATTTAATTTTTAATATTCTTATACACGATAAAAATATACCAATAGAATAACAATCATATAATTTTGTCGGCTAAATGAACTGAAACAATAGGATTATTAATTGATTATTATGGTTAATATTTTATCTCTTTTGATATAAAAATTTATTTCTTTTTCCAATATAAACTTAATCTATTAATACTTTATTTGTTTTTTAAAATCCTGTCTACTTATTTTGCGATAAATTTCAGAATTTTTCAGAATTGCTGTTAATCTAGGAAAACCTCTTCTCTATAAACGTAGTTCTTGTATTAATGTCGAAATATTTTACTTTTTTAGAAATTATTATTGTTTAAACTTTAAATATTATTAATTGTGAGTATATTTAAATAAAAAATAAATAGAGTATGTCAATTAAGTAAAAAGGTAATTTAATAATGAATAAATATCTTGTAAGTAAGAATTCCGTCGAATCGATAAAAGCTTTAGAAGGAATTTATAGAAAAACCTTAGTTTACAATAGTAATATAATGTTATGTCATTTCTTCCTCAAAAAAAATGCAGAAGTACCATTACATAATCATAAAGAACATCAAGTTGGGTATGTAATTAAAGGTAAGCTAAAATTTTTCACAGAAAAAAGAGAGTTTATAGCAAAAGAAGGAGATAGTTATATTTTTAATTCTAATCTGAAACACGGAGCGATTATATTAGAAGATTCTGAAATAATTGATGTTTTTAGTCCTGCACGAGAAGATTATAAATAAATTTTATAATCTAGAAAAAAGTGGTCAAACTATTTACCATTGATAAGCAGCAACGGCAAATATCGCAAACATGCTAATAAGAAATTCACCAAGTAACCAATCTAAATACAACTTTCTCTTTTGATCTCGATTATTTTTAATTCTTGTAGCAGTTGCAAAACTTATTGCTGCATTTATTCCTGTAAATATTATAAAAGTATATGTTGGGGCTGCTAATTCAAAATCGATAAAATCTAATAAAAAGTCAAAAAGAACCCATACACCCATAAAAATTACTAATGCTGCTAAGAAAATCCATGCACAAAATTGTATTATTTTTTCCAATATTATTTCCTCTTTTGATAAAGTCACTTCACGCTTAGGTTTTTTTTTTATCTTTGACATCTTTATCTGACCTAATGTAATTGATATAATTTAGAATTTTAGATTCTTCTTAATTATTATTTTTTTAAAATATTTTCAAAAATCTAGGGTCTATTTTTTAATAATAATATCGCTTTAGCAATATCTCCTTCACATTCTTTCAAGACTGCTTCAGCTTCTTCTTGAGATACATTTGTTTGTGTTGCTACTAACATAATATCATTTTCAGTTATCATTGGTTTTGCTTGAGACATTTCTATAATCTCTTCTTCTTCCATCTCTTCATTTTCAGCAATAGAAATTTCTGATGATGTGTATTCCTTTGCTGAACCTATTACTTGATAAATTTCCTGCCCCATTTGTTTCATTAAAATGACTTCCGGGTCTTCAATTACCAAAGTTTTATCAGTGCCTTCAATAATAACTCGAGTAGCATCAACCTGATCCATATCGATTCCTTGTTGTTGCATCTTGCGGCGCATTTGTCTTGAAGCAAATTGTTGACTCTCTCTTTTTTTAACAGCTGTCTGTCTTTTTGGTTTCTCTTTTTCTTTCTTTTGCATCTCTTTTGGTAATTTTACCACTTTAATCACATGTTATATTTCATTTTTTCAAAATTATATAATTAAAGGAGGCTTATATTTTTGATTTATATATTCCTTTTCTGACATTAATAGCAATACCAGTTTTAAAACTTTTCACATAGGGGATAGGTATCATTAATCTGCCAATAGCCAATAGATCATCTTCTTGATTTACAACAATCACTTCATCTAATGGTCTTAAATTATTATCGATATCCACAACATGTTTACAAAATACATTACGTCCTTTTTTGATGAACTCTGATATTTCAGTTAAAACTATTGCTCTTAATGTAGGTGTTTTAACATTTTCAATTATTTTTTTAGCAGAGAATAATGTTAATGTAAAAAATCCGTTATTCGGGCGATAATTTAAAATTATTTCATTGTTATAGCGTATATGTTTGATTTTACCAGTATTTTTCGAAAACTCAATATTAATTTTTTCTTCATTATCAAATAAGATATCCGTAATTTGTGATCCAAATTGATAATCTGAAATACCTTTAGCTTTTCTTAGGCTTAGTAAATAATTCAGTTCCATTTTGATTTTCAAAAATAAATTAGTCTAAATTAAAAATAAGTAATGAAATAATAAATAATTATACGAAAAATAAGGTTTTTAAGAGTATAATCGCGATTCAATATTTCGATCTTTGATTTTGTGAAGAACTTTGTTAACAGCTTCAAGAAATTCAGCTTGAGTAATAATATCGGCATCTTTTCTTATTGCAAACATTCCCGCTTCAGTACAAATTGCTTTAATATCTGCACCAGTAGCTCCATCTGTTAAATCAACTAATTTCTTTAGATTTATATCTTCTGCTGTATTCAAATTTCTGGAATGAATTTTAAATATAGCCATTCTCGCTTCCTCATCAGGAATCGGAAAATCTATCATACGATCAAATCGTCCAGGCCTTAATAAAGCAGGATCTAGAATATCTATCCTATTAGTTGCACCAATTATTTTTACGTCTCCTCGTTGTTCAAAACCATCCAACTCGCTTAATAATTGCATTAATGTTCTCTGAACTTCACGATCACCTGATGTAGCTATTTTAAGCCTCTGAGAGCCTATTGCATCTAGTTCATCTATAAAAAGAATAGTTGGGGCCTTTTCCTTAGCTAAATTAAATATTTCTCTAACTAAACGAGCACCTTCACCTATAAATTTTTGAACAAGTTCTGAGCCAATAATTCTTATAAAAGTTGCTTCTGTTTCATGAGCAACAGCTTTTGCTACTAAAGTTTTACCTGTTCCGGGTGGGCCAAAAAGTAAAACTCCTTTAGGTGGTTCAATTCCAACTCTTTTAAATAATTCAGGTTTTAAGAGAGGTAATTCTACAGTTTCTCTTACTTCTTGAATTTGTTCTTCTAATCCTCCGACATCCTCATACGAAATATCAGGTATTGAATCTATGACTTCCATACCTTTTACAAATGGATCTAGTTTAGTAGGGAGTATTTCCATTATTGCAAAAGTCCTTTGATTTAATGCAACTCTCATTCCTGGAGTTAACTTTTCGTTTCGAACTTTCCTACTGGCATTAACAACAAAACTAGGTCCAGTAGAACTTTTTACAATCGCTCTACCTTTCTCGTCTAAAAAATCAATTATTGTTGCTGAAACTAATGGAGGTTCTCTTAACCTATCAATTTCATTTCTTAAACTATGTAGTTCTTGTTCTAATCTTAATCGCTCTGCATCTAACAATTGCTTTTCAGTTTCTAAATTACGGAGTCTTTTTTCTAAATGTCTAGTATATGTGATTAAATATTCTCCATCTTTGGTTTCTTCCTTTTTCCTCTTTTCTTTGGTCGTTGTCAAAAAGAAAGTACCCCTTCTTATCTTATTTCAATTTACTAAGTATTGTTTTAAATTTATAATAATCTTCTAATCATATAAATTTAAGGTTATGCCAATATTTTCATTAAAAGGTCAATTTCTAAAAAATTTATAGGTTATATTTTATAACAAAAATACCCTTAAAACCAAAAATTATAAGAGATCTCAAACCATTTCTATAATATATACATATCCTTAAAATCTAATAATTTTTGGGTCGTAATATGGCAAAAAAGGGATCGAATAATTTGGATAAAGAATGTCCCATTTGTGGAGGATTGATATGGGGTAGAGGACAAAAAGTTGTAATCGAAGGTGCTAAAATCAGTGTGTGTGAAAGCTGTGCTCAATATGGCATTAAAGTACATGAAAAACCACCCATTTCACAAAAGACAGTAATTTCTTCCCAAAAACGAACAAAATTCCCGAAACACCATAACGTTAAAACGGAAAATCTTGAAGATATAGAAGTTATAAATAATTACGCTTCCATAATTAGAAAAGCTCGAACATCTCTTGGTTTAAATCAAGATCAATTTGCCCAGAAGTTAAATGAAAAGCCATCCTTGTTGCGTAGAATTGAAGCTGGGAAAGTAGAGCCCACAATTAAGTTAGCGAGAAAGATCGAACAAGTGTATAATATTAAGATATTGAAAAAGGTAGATGAAGTCGAAGTTACTGCTAAAGCAAGTCAATTTATGAAAAAATCAACAGGTACCTCTTTAGGTGATATAGCTTTTATAAAAAAAAAGAAAAAATAAACCAAAATAGATTAATTTTTTTTAGATTTTATCTTACTAATTTTTACTACGGCAGAATTATAAGATCCTGAAAATCCTAATTCTTCAGATCGATCTGTTATTAGTATATTGACATTTGTTCTATTAGTAGAACTTAAAGGACAACCTGAAAATATCATAACGACTCCTGATTTTAATGATTGAGACTCTTCTACAATAAATACTCCGTTTCCAAATTCATTTGAGACAATAACTTTCTCGCCTCGTTTAAAATTAGATTTATTAATATCATTTTGGGTGAGATATACTTTTTCAAATACTTCTAAATATTTTGGATTAATTTGTCCTAATTGTGAATGAATATACTGTTTAAATGATGGAGTTATCAATAAAAATTCATTAACTTCTCTGTTCAATCTCTGTTCTAATTCATCTAATCCAAAAAAAAATTGATAATTTTCTAATTGAATACGACCATTTGAAGTTGGAAATATCAAATCTTGGAAAGGAATATCATCAGGATCAAATAATAAATGGTAACCGAGGTTTTTTATATCATTTTGAATTTTTAATGGAAGTAATTTAAGACAATTTTGTACAATTGATTCATCGTTCTCAAAAAATATTGGATCATTAATCCAATCAATCTTTTGAGCTAAAAGCTGAAAAAGTTCAAAATTAGAAGTACAATTTGGATATGGACACGATCCTGCTTGATTAATTGAGAGACCTGCAATATAATATGGAGTAATTAAATCATTAGTTTCCAAATCGAATTTTGAAGGAATTACGATGTCTGCATATTTTGTTGTTTCATTAAGGAATATTTCTTGAACTACAATAAATAAATCTTTTCTCTTTAAAGCTTTTCTCAAATTATTTTGATTAGGAAGCGAGCTAGCAGGATTAAAATTATAAATAAATACCATTTTAATTTCATTAGAAGATAACTTACTTCCTAAATCTATTAAATTTACATTAAAATTTAACGAATTAAAAGGGAATTGAGTAATATAATCAAGTAATGGACCAACAAATACTCTATTAAAAGCACTTTGGGAGTATATTAGACCTGTACCTGGTTTACCAAAATTTCCTAATAAAATTTGAATTAATGCGATTGATTGGAGAATTTTTCCTCCGAAATAATCTTTTTGTACACCACATCCAACATTGAAAATTGTATGGTTTCTAAATTTGATTAATAAATCAATTATTTCATTTATTTGGTTTTCATCAATTTCTAATAGACTCAAATTCCGATCATAATTAATCTTTTTAGCTTCATTAATGATGTATTCATAACCATCAACATGTTTCTCCAAAAAAATTGAGTTATACCCTTTTTGAATAATTAATTTTTTTACAATTATGTGAGCTAGTAAGTGATCAGTTCCAGGTTTTGTGTATATAAAATGATCTGCTTTTTTTGCAATATCTGTTAAGCGTGAATCAATAACAACCAATAAAGTTCCTTTCTTAATAGCTTGTTTAATTAAGAAATATGCATGTAAATTTCTATTAGATAAATCACTACCCCAAACTACGATCAATTTTGTTGCTGGATTAATTAACTGTAAAGGATTTGTTGTAGAATAAGTGCCAAATAACCCTGTTAGCCCAGCACAACCCCCCTCATTGCAAATACCTCCAGTTGTTATTTGAGCACCTAGTTTTCCAAAAAACCTTAATGGTGCATATCTAGAAATCAAACCATAATTCCCTGCATTAAATGTCGCTAAAATAGAACTAGAACCATACTGATTTTTAAAATTTACTACCTTGTTAGCTATTATATCTAAGGCTTTTTCTAAAGAAATAGCAGAAAAATTATTTAATCCTTTTTCCCCATTGCGTAATAAAGGTTTTTTCAATCTTGCTGGATGATAAATTAAATCTTGGCGCTTATTTAATTTAGAACAGAAAAATCCCCTTGTAAAAGGATGGTTTTTAGAGGGAAATGCTTTTATAAATTTTTTCTCAGGTTTGTTATAGTTCCACTCTCCAGTGAATGCACAAGAACAATAACAATCTTTTGAACATGTACCAAATTTTCTTTTAATTGGTGAAATATTTTTAAAAAAGTAAAAACACCCCATTAAAAAAAGTATTATAAATATCTAGCTAAAATAAATTAATATTAAGCATATAAAGTTATTTATCATCACTTAAAGGAAGTTCAGCTTTTTGAATTAGGACAATTTTTTCTTTCAAAAATTGAATTATTTTTTGATTATCTTGCGCCTCCAATGAACCTCCACAATTAGGACATCTGAAATTCATCTCATATGCTTCTTCAAAATTATATTTCGAATTTGAATCTTGACAATCACGGCAAACAAAAAAGTAATTATTTTCTTCAAATTCTAATCTATCTCTTAATTTTTGTTCGATAAGTTTTCTTTTTTCAAGAATTATCTCGTCAAGTAGATCAAATTCATGCCACCAATAATAAATAAACCAGCCAGTTGATTTGTCCCTTATGCGACGAAATTGAGCCAATTTCTCATTATAAAGTTTATATAAAGTTTTCCTAACTGTATTTAGCTTCAAAATTTCGGTATCATCCGGCTCAAAATCCACTTCTCTATTTTCAGAATCAATACGTTCCTTAACGTTTTCAGTAATATCTTCATCTGTTATGTCTTCGTTCTCTGAATTCAATAATTCAATTCCAACTTCAATTGCGATATCCCCTCCTATGATATATAATAATGAACGAAGTAATGAATTCAATTCTTTCAAAATTTCTCTACTTATCCTACATTTTTGTTGTAAAAATCTTTTATAAAAGTTAAATTTTTTTATATTTTTTCTCTTAATAAATACTTTTTTTTACTAAACAACAACAGCATATTGTTTCTCTATGATTTCACCATCAATATCTATTGAACGAAACACTTTTCCTTTTCTAATAGCCATTATTCGCATCATTTTTGAGTCTTTAAGACCCTTTGGAATCTCTATAGATGTAAATTTATAATTATTAAGAATTATAATTGATTTCCATTTAATGGGAAGTTCAATTTTAAAATCGGGAATTACTGAATCAATTATGTAATTAAGATTTTGTTCAGTGTTTCTTATATATCCAGTGCAAAATTGAATTCTTTGATTAACGTCATCATCTTCAATTTTTTTCTTAGATGGTTGTGGTATATTTTTTTTGGTTGTAACTTTACAATTTGACCCTAAATTAAAAGATAATAGCAAGTAACTATTTTCTCTAAAAATATCAATAGCCTTTAACAATTGCTCTTTATTCGTTTTATCAACAATATCTGCTTTATAATTTTTTGTTTTTCCAGTAGATTTATTCAATCTCCAATTAAAACCTAAATCAGAAATAATTTTTGAAATATCAGTTCCAGTAATCAATTTACCTTTAATTTCGAAATCGGTTTTATCTGGAATTGTTTTCGTAACTATTTCTAATATTAAATCCTCATATTCATGTGTTCCTTTAAGAGTTATCTTCGTATTTGTTTGTATAATCTTTAATGCAGGACCTATAAAGTCTCCTTTTGAATATCTATAAAAATGCCTATGAACCTCTTTATGTTTATTTGGTGGATCATCCAAAATTGGAGTCTCAATAAGCTTCTTTAAGAAATGCATTTTTTCTCAGAAATTTTTTGTTTATATTAGAATTATCCAAATTATTTATAATTTAACAAGAGACCATGCCTTTAAACTTTAATTATTGATAAACTTAAAAAAATATAAAAAATAAAATATAATTTAAGCTAAAAAAAAAATAGATAACAGATGTTAGTCACCATGTTTCAAATTAACGATTTTGAAATTCCTTCATTAATATTATGGATATTAGCTTGGATTTTCCTTGTCATTGGAATTATTGCTTTAATTGCTTTAGTCCTTTATACAAAATATGGCAGGGAATTATCAATCAAGCTATCTGTAATTTCTATTGCATTTGCGTCTGTATTTTTGGGTTTTGCAATCCATTTTTTCCTTAAATCACTTGGAATCTAGCTTAAATTTATTCCTTTTTAAAATAAATTTGATTAAGCCTAATCAAAAATATTATGTTAATATTTAAAAAAGAAGGAAAGTATTCCTCTCTTAATTCAAATTTTTTATAAACTTTCAATTTATGGTGAACTATTGAAATGATATTTCAATTAGAAGAAACTTTATTTTTTATTCTATGGTTAATCCTTGCAACAATAATCGTTGCATTGATCATTTATATATCAACCTTACTTATAGAATCCAAAACTAAAGCTTCTGATAAGAAATTTTTAATTATTCTCTTAGCCTTTATTTGTGTCTTGATAATACCTATTGTTCTAGGAGCAATAAATAGTGTTTTATCTGCAATTGGTAATTTAGTAGCATTCAGTGGCTCGAATTATTTGCCTCAATTAACACCCATTATAGGTTTTTTAATAATCCTTATTTTGACTAAGTTTTTTCTAGATATTTCTTGGGATCATGCGGTATGGATTGCTTTATTAACTCTGTTTTTCCTGTTCCTTCTGTATACTATGATACCAGAATTGTACTCTTTCCTTGGATTCGGACTATAAATTAATTTTTTTATTTTTTTTTAATTATTTTATTTAAAAAAATTATTTATGAATATTAAAAAAAAATAAATTAAAGTAATTTTAATTAAATTTTTTCTTTCAATTTTAAACGTGGTGCTAAGCCTAAACTCATCATTTCTTGAAGTAATAATTTAAAAGCATATGAACATACAACTTTTGAAATTAATGTTCCTTCGCCGCATACAGGACAATGTCTCTTATCTCTGTTTCGATCATAAACAGCTAAAAGACCACATTTTTCACAAACTAAAATTACTGTTCGATCAGATTCATCCAATAACCTTTCTTTTAGCAATAAAGCCGATCCATGACCAACCAAACAATCGCGTTCCATTTCTCCAAATCTTAATCCTCCCTCACGTGCCCTTCCTTCTGTGGGTTGTCTCGTCAAAATTTGTACCGGTCCTCGTGCTCTAGCGTGCAATTTATCCGCTACTAGATGATAAAGCTTTTGATAATATATTGGAGCACAATAAATTCCGGCTTCATACTTCTCACCTGTAATTCCATTATACATTACCTCCCTCCCGTTAAATTCAAAACCTGCTTCAACTAGTTGCTCCTGAAGTTTGGTTATGTTTTTCCATTCGAATGCAGTAGCATCACCTAATATACCCGTATTGCATGCAATCTTGCCACTAATACCTTCAAATAACTGACCAAGTGTCATTCTCGATGGCATCGCATGTGGATTAACGATTATATCGGGGATTACACCAGATGAAGTAAAGGGCATATCCTCTTGAGGTTGTACTAAACCTAAAACACCTTTTTGTCCATGGCGGGAAGAGAATTTATCTCCTAGTTCTGGAATCCTTAAATCTCTGACTTTAATTTTAACTAGTTTATTACCATCAACTGTTTCTGAAATAATAACCGTGTCTACAATTCCCATCTCATTATGTCTCATGTTTTTAGATGTTTCTCTTCTGTTAGGTTGCATTAATTCGAATTCTTCATATGATTTAATGAATCTGGGAGGCGATGTACGTCCTATTAAAACATCTCCACCATTTACAGCAGTTTCTGGTTCTATAATTCCGTCTTCTTCGGATAATAATCTATAAGATTCGGCAGACTTAAATCCTCTTACTCCTCTTTCAGGTATCTCGAATTTGTCTACTTCTCCTCCTGGGTATTTTCTTTCCTCAGCATCATATGTCCTAAAGAAATGAGATCTTGCCAAACCTCTTTCAATTGAAGCTTTATTAATTATAATTGCATCTTCAATATTAAATCCTTCAAAACTCATCATAGCTATAATAAAATTTTGTCCTGCAGGACGTTTATTAATTCCAATAATTTCCATTGGACTAGTTTTAACTAAAGGTTGTTGAGGATAATGTAGTGTATGTCCTCGAGTATCTAATCTGAGATGCATATTTGCAGCAAATAGGCCTAATGCTTGTTTTACCATACCTGCTTCATAAGTATTTCTTGGAGATTGATTATGCTCTGGGAATGGAATTATAGAAGCACATATTCCCAAGATTGCTGCCGGGGATATTTCTAAATGGGTAGTTTCTTCAGTTATATCTTCTTCAAACATTGCAATATAAGCATTTTCTTCTTCTTCAGCATCTAAGTATTCGATAACACCTTTTAGGACTAAATCAGACCACATAAACTTTTTCTGCTTTAATTTTTCAATATCTTCCCGTGTTATAAGCAGCTTTTTATTTTTAACAACAAACAGTGGTCTTGTAGCTCTTCCCTCATCACAGTTAATTTGTATTTCTTTAGAATCATGATAATATCCAATATTTACATGTTGTCCAATCTCTCCTTTCCTTCTTTTTTCTCTAAGTTGATGAATAAATGGATTATACTGTTGATGTATACCGACTAGTTTTCCGTTTAAAAATACTTTTACTTTGTCTCCTTTAATATTTTTTACTTCATTTATGGGGATCACACCCAAATCAATTAAGATATTCTCAATAATCCTCTCATCTGCGCCAACAGAGATAATAGAAGCTAATCCGAGATTTTTAACTAAACCACAATTTGGACCTTCAGGTGTTTCTGCAGGGCATATTTTACCCCATTGAGTAGGATGTAAATCTCTGGCTTCAAAATGGGGTTGACTACGACTCAAAGGAGATATAACTCGTCTTAAATGACTTAATGTTCCAACATGATTTGTTCTATTCAGTAATTGACTTACGCCCGCTTTTCCACCAACCCAATTACCTGTTGCTAAAGCATGTCTAATTCTCTCTGTAATTACATCAGCTCTTACTGCAGTTTTAATATTAGGTGCTCTACCTCGTACAGCAGTTCTCTCTAATTGATATTTAATATCCTTTACTAAATTTAAAAATGCTACTCGAAATAATGAGGTGAATAATTCTCCTGCTAATTTTAATCTTTTATTTGAATAGTGATCTTTATCATCAGGTTCTCTATATCCTATAGCTAATTCCATAACTTTTTGAGCCATTTGTCCTAAATAATAAGCTTTCTTGATTCGGTCTTCTTCTTCATTTCCGATATGAGGTAAAAGATACCGATCTAACACTTGAAGTGCTCTTCTAATACGATAATCCTTAGTTTGACCGATTGCTACTCTTTTCCCTATATAATCAAGAGCATTTTGTTGTGATTTTTCAGGATCTTTTAAAACTTGGATCTCAGAAGCTACATCTACAACAGGGATTAACTCTTTTTGAATTTCATCATTTTCTGAAATTGCTTCAAAAATTTCTCTATCAGAATGTAATCCTAATGCTCGCATTAGGATAGCTAATGGTATTTTACCTGGAACTGAAGGAAAAGAAACTCTTAAATTACCATCTTTTTTTCTTTCAATGGTGACTGGTGCTCTAAATCCACTTCTAGTTGAAAATACCTTAGCCTGATGAGTAGCACTTGAACTTCTACTCGCTTCTTCAGCAAGTATCCTATTTGGTGCTAAATCTTCTTGTGTTACTAGAACGCGCTCTGTACCATTTATAATAAAATAACCGCCTGGATCAAGAGGATCTTCTCCACGATTAATTAATTCTTGTTCTGCTAAACTTTCTAATGGACATCGACAACTTTTGAGCATTATTGGGATTTTTCCAATATAAATATCCAAAGTCTCCTCAGGTTCTTCCCTTTGTGTTCTCTCATCAATAGTTATTGGTGTCATTTCTAAAGTAATATCGGCAGCATAACTTAATTCCCTTATCCGTGCTTCGATTGGAGTAATTTCCATTGTAGCACCATCTGCTTCCCTTACTTTAGGTACTCCTATTTTAATCTTTCCAAATTTTATTTTAAATCCAGGAATGTCCGGAATAACTTCACCTGATTCATCTACTATTGATTGCATCTCATGCTCAACAAAATTATTATAGGAATCCAAATGTTGCCGAACAAGGCCTTTTTCATCAAATAAACTTTTTAATACGACCCACTTATCACTATTAGATAATTTTTCATTACTCAAACTCTATTTAACCTTCATATTCTTAATTTTTAATAAGTAGAAATTAGACTTTTTCCTTTTTAACATAACGATAATAATTAACTGATCTTACGGTAGTATGAGAATCGCGAATAATCCTAACGACATCTCCTTCTTTCGCACCAATAGCAATAGCAACCGGGTCTTTTTCAAATATTTGTGGTAAATCAGTAAGTTGTATTTTATATATATTTAATAACTGCTTTGTTTCTTCCTTAGTTAAAAGCTGGTGCTTGGGAACGAGCTCATGGAGTAATACATCGATCTTTTTTTTCTTTGTCAAGGAAAAATCCTCATTTTTCACATGTGAATTAAGAAAAAAAATACATCAAATCTAAAAAATTTTTCCAATTTTTACAATATCTCTATTAAATATTTAAAGTAGAATATAATTAAAAACCCAATACCCACTTCTCTTACAAATAATTTCTATACTTTCATCTGAATACTTTTTTTTTATATAATTTAACACAAATTCTGCGCCCATTTTTTTCCTTATTACAAATTGAAAAAATCCATCTTTTTCCAAATAATAAGGAAGTTCTTGAAAAAGATCAAGAAATTCTTTTCTTCCTTTTCGTAAGGGAGGATTCATATATATTCCATCGAATTTGATACTTTTCTCTTTTAAAGGTTCAAAATAATTACCTCTAAAAACCATTATTTGATTCTTATGATTTGGCAAATTAATTCTTATATTCTCTCTTGTACACCAAATTGCTCTTTTATTTATATCTATCATATAGATTTTACTACGAGGCGATTCTTTAGATAAAACTAAACCGATAACACCATAACCACAGCCTAAATCTAGTAGTATTTTTGGTTTTTCAGGTATTTTCATGTGCTCTACAAGAGTTTTTGTTCCTAAATCCAATTGTTTAAAGGAAAACACTCCATTTATAGTCTTAAAAAGGTAAAGATGCCTTCTTAAACTTACCGAAATAGAATGAATCTTCACATTTACGTCTGGAAAACTTGTAGAGTAATGTTGATCTTTATTATTCATTTACACTTCTAATTTTTTGATTTTGATCTCATCCCATCGAGGATATGTATTTCTTTCCATGAAAATCTTGTTTGTTTTTACCACAATTCCAGATTTTGATTTATAAATTTTCATTGCATCCATTTTTGCGACACCAAAACCAATTAGTTCTTTCTTAATTGTCATATATGCTAATTGCGTATTAGCTTTGATTCGCGCATCAATAAAGCACACTCCAGCAGCTGCAAGATCTGCTCCATGACATAATGCATCCACAGCAGAATCCCTAACATAGATTTTAGGAATATGCTCAACCATTTTCTCCATAGGTAAGATTATTTTCCTAAGATAAAAATCATCATTTTCTTGGCAATAAATTTCAAATGCATCTTTTACATTTTGAAGTGTTACTAAAGTATAATCTTCAAGAAAATTACCTACACGTGTTCTCCTTAATTCAAGCATATGAGCTCCTGAACATAGGGCTTCGCCAATATCAAAACATAATTTTCTTATATAAGTCCCGGCTTCACATCCAACACGAAATAAAATTAGATTTTCCTTAACTTCAAGAACTTTGAGATAATAAATCTCTCTTATTCTTAATCTTCTGCTAACAGAAGATTTCAATGGAGGTGTTTGGTATATCTCTCCCGTGAAGAGATTAAAAATTGTTTCTATTCTTTTTAATTTTTCGGGATTGTGTAACTTCATGATTCCAACATATTCTTTACCTGCCTCTAATAGTGCAGATAATACACGAGTTGCTTTGCCTAGAGCACAGGGTAATACTCCAGTAACTTTTGGATCAAGAGTACCTCCATGTCCTGCATTTGGAATATTTAAAACTTTCCGCAACCATGAAACAACCTCATGACTTGTAGGACCACTAGGTTTATCTAAATTTATTACTCCATATTGGAATAAAGATTCTAACCCTCTTTTATTAGGATCACATCCATATTCAGGATTAGTTTTATCCTGAGATTTAACTAACAATTGTTCTGGTTCATCGGATGGTAGTTTAAAGTCAGAATTAATCATTTCCAGAAAAAAGAAGGGTTTAATTATAATAATTAAATATCGGGGAAATTAAATATTATCGTTATTATCTGAAATTAGAATAGAAAATAGAATAATAAACGAATAATAAAAATTACGGGCCATGTGGGAATTGAACCCACGACCTTCAGGTTAAAAGCCTGCTGCGCTACCTGCCTGCGCTAATGGCCCATATGCTTCAAATCAATAAAAACTATATTTTAAGTAATATTGTAATAGATTAAATCTATAATGATATAAAACTTTTTCGTTAATGTTTTGATTTCTAAGTTGGCAAAGATTTTCTTTGAAAATTCGTTATCTAAAATGTTGATAACCATGCCCTTCTAATTCAAGCTTAACTCCATCCTTTACTATAAATACTTTCTCCTCAGAAATTACCCGTCCAATTTCAAAAATCTTACCTCCTTTTCTTTTTATTAGATCACTAATAATCTTCGAATTTTCTGGTTTAATTGTGAATAGATGAATAAACTCTTCGCCAGCTTCTAAAACTAGCTTTTCTATCGGAATATTAAATTCTTCTGAATATTCTATAGCTTGTTTGTCAATTAAATTTTCATTAAAATCGATTTCGAATCCAATATGAGGATTTGACAGCATTAAATCTTTTAAAGATTTTAATAGTCCGTCTGAAGAATCAATTGCAGATGATGCCCAATTTTTTTTAGCCAATATATGTGCTTCTACTCCAAAAACATCGGGTTCTAAGACACTCTTAATTGATTTCTCATATTTTGGATAATCTTTTGGATTTCCATTTTTATTAACAAGAATATCGAAACCTACACCGGTTAAACCAAATTTGTTATTAGAAACGAGTATATCCCCTTCTTCAATTACAGTTCTATATAATATTTTCGATGGATCTTTGATCCCAAACACTGTAGGATTTATAATTATTTCTCCTGTTTTATTTAGATCCCCTCCAATGTAATCTAAATCAAACTTTTCGCATTGATCAATTATACCTACTACTAATTCTTTGAAAGATGCTACTTTTAAAACATCTGGTAGACCAAGACTCACGATAATTCCCTTTGGTTTAACAGCTTTAATAAATAAATCACTTACATTCATTATTACTGCTTTTCTTCCCATTTGATAAAATGACATCTGTTTAGGGGCATCAGATGAAGAGACAAACATATCAGAATTAAAAATTATCATTTTCTGGTCTTTGATTTCATCAAGTTCAAAAAAAAAAGAATCATCTTTTATTAATTTCTTTCTAAGCTTGTTAAATACCAATTCTTCTATAATTTCTATTAATTTAAGTTCTCCAAGTTCACTAATAGAATGGTTTTGATTCATTGGAAAAATTTTATAATTTTTTAATATTAGTATTTAATAAGTAAAATTTTTTGCCTCTGTGGCTTAGCGGTATAGCAACTTTCTTATTTTCTTGAATAAAGAATGCGAAAGATTCGTAATCTGTAGGTCGGGGGTTCAATACGAGAACGGGAATTACCCGTTACATGGAAATCCCCCCAGAGGCTCTACTATATCTCTTCAGTAACAACAAACCTTTGAATCATTTGTAAAGCAAGCATTTTAAATGCATCATCTATGTTTTCTCCAGTTTTAGCTGATGTTTCTATGTAAGATAATCCTAATTTTTGAGCTAATTTTTCTCCATTTTCGAAATTAACCTCTCTTTTGTCCTCTAAATCAATCTTATTTCCAACTAAGATTAATGAAATATTGGGAGATCCTCTTTTTATTTCACTATTCCAACTCTCAATATTTTCAAATGATTTCTTATTGGTCACATCATAAACTAATATTCCTGCTTCTGCATTTGCTAAATAAGATTGTCTCACACGCTTAAATTGGGCTTGTCCAGCTAAATCCCAAATTACAAAACGAACTCCACTTTCTAATCCATCAAATCTGCATTCTTTTTTCATAATTGAAGTTCCTATTGTTGATTTGTAATCTTTTGCAAAAGTGTCTTCAACAAATCGATGTACCATGCTTGTTTTTCCTACAGCTCCATCGCCTCCTAGAATTAACTTGAAAGCATACTCTCCAGATTTAATTTTAATTTTCTGAAGTTTTTCTAATTTCCTTTGAATATTTTTTGCATCAGTATCTGCAATTAATTTAGGAATGACAGGACTAACAGTTCTTCCGTCAAATATTCGAGCTATTTTTTCAGCCGCTAAATAAGCATAAGGAAAAACAGGATCCACTCCCGCTATTGCATCTAAAACAGTGACAAACACAGCCTCAGGACCAGCTTCACAAAAAATGAATCTATATTCTTCCGTATCAAAAGTACCAGTTCCAAAAGAACCTGAACTGAATTCTTCTGTAATTCTTGTTAAAACAGGTTCTACTAATGCACTTACGCCCCCCACAATTTCTTCATCAACTGATTTTTCAGACGAGCTAGTTAATGAATCGATAATTAGACCGTCTCTATTAAGTATAAGGGCAGCAATTAAATCTTCACCGATATTTTGCTTATACCACTGTAATAATGCCTCTAATTTTTTAGTATCAACGGACAAGGCTCTCCACTTAATTTTTTTAATGTAAATTAATTATAATTTCACTTATATTGAGTAAATTATATGATAAGTTAAAGTTTCTTTAATATAAATTTTTTTTATATAAATTATCCAATCAAGTAATTAATCAAATCAACAAATAAAATTTTTAATAGTTCTCTTATTTAATTTCATTAACTCTATTAAAGTAGAATATAATTATTTCAATAAATAAAAGTTATTTTGATATCTGCAGGAGTTGCCAAGCCTGGTCTACGGCGCTAGACTGAGGCTCTAGTGACATAGGTCTTCGTGGGTTCAAATATCATTATCTTAATGATAATGGTTGAAATTCCCACCTCCTGCACTTTTCTATCAATAAATTTATAAATAAAACATGAGAATAAGAAGAAATCTTTTCTAATGTATTCTATTATAATGAAATTAATTCATCATATCTCAGTATTTAAATCAGTAGTAAATCCTAAAATAAATAAATGGATGATATTTTTATAATTTAAAATAATTAATTAGAAAAGTTTGGATTAAATTTGTAAAGTGTGGTAAGTATAATAGATTCGAATTTATATGATGCCGAAGCTACCATAAATCACGTTCAAAATTTAGCTTTTCATCGATCTAGTGAAACTGTTGGAGAGTCTAAAGGTATATTTTATATTCAAGAAGCGCTTAAGAACAGGAATGTTGATTCAAAAGTAGAATATTTTTCATACGCTGGAGCCAAAACATACCTAACTAGAATAATTTTTCTTATCATATTTGGATATCTTTTACTTTCTCGCTTGATTGTTATTCTTATTATTTGTTTAGCAATAAGATTTTTTCTTCCTACAGAACGTTCACTTTCGCTAGTAAAAAAGGAAAAGTCTAAAAATCTTATCACGACCATCCCATGCAAAAATAATAAAGAAAAGCGACCTGTTATTATATTTTCTGCACACTATGATACCTTTTCAGCTAATCTTCCTTATAAAATTCAGACTGTCTTAATATTCCTTTTTAGGATTATGTTCATTCCTTATTTGGTTATGGCTGTATTTTATTCTGTATGGTTTGTTATAGATTTTTTATCTGGAATAGGAGCTGGAAATGCTTTAATATCTTTAATTGTATATACTTCTATAATTCAAATATTTGTTCTTATAATTATGTTATTACTTATATATAACAATAAAAAATCACTGGGTTCTATCGATAATGCTAGTGGTGTGTCAATTTTAATAGAAATAACAAAAATTTTAAAAAAAAATCCACTTAAAAATATCGATGTAATCTTTATCTGGACTGGA
Organism: Candidatus Hodarchaeota archaeon; assembly: GCA_048887165.1. Lineage (GTDB taxonomy): Archaea > Asgardarchaeota > Lokiarchaeia > Sigyniarchaeales > SOKP01 > SOKP01. Next base: position 25,121 of record JBHLJZ010000017.1, read on the forward strand.
GCTGAAGAATGGGGACTATTAGGTTCTCGAAATTATGTTAAGGAACACATAAACAATTTGAATGAAGAGTACGATTTAAATAAATCATTTAATATTAATATTGATATGGTTGGAACTTACATCGGTTTATTAGATAAATCGGGTCTATTTAAAAATAGAATAATCAATGATTCTTTAAATGAAGAATTTGAGACTTCTGCAAAAAATTTGAATATTCCAATGATTAGATATAGTAGGAGGATATCACCAAAAACAGATCATCGATCCTTTCTTTCACTAGCAAAAAAATCAAAATCTAAATTTCAAGTTGCGTGTTTTCATTCAGATAAAGATTCACAATATATTCACTCTTCTAAAGATACTCCCGAAAAGTGTTCATCTCCAATATTAAATGGATGTTTAGAAATTTGTTATTTCACAATAAAGAGAATTGATACTTATTTTGATTAATATCTAAAAGAAATCGAATAATTTCTGTTGTTTAATTTTTGGATTATTAGTTAAACTTTCTACATATTCTTTAATTAATTCCATTCTTTGAATTGTATAATTATCCAATCGAAAATCTTTACATAATTTTAAGGCTCTTGGGATGTATTTTTCAATACCTCCTCTATTTACAGTTAAGATTACTCGGCTGCTACACTTTAGGCACTTACCCGCATTTGAAATAGGAGGCCTTTTATATTTTTCATTACATTTAACACATCTAAATTCTTGAATAGCGAATTTTCTTAAATTACCTAAAATATCTGGGTTGAAATGAGAAGATAAAATTTTTTGTGCTACTTTTTTCGCATTAACTGCCTTGATAATCCTTGCTAGGTGTAATTGCGCTTCAATTTTTTCTTCCATATTTTCATAAGTTTTGTAAGAAGTGGTTGTAGGTCCCTCATTAATGTTTTCTGTCGGAATATTAAAACCAATATTTTCATATTGTTTAGAAGTTCCCAACCTTTTTTTTACTAATTCCATAACATTCTCCAATTTTGATGGAGATTCAAAACCTAAAGTTGCTAGGTAAAATTCGATTGGATATTTAAATGAGGTGTCAATATTATGAGCTTCAACATCAATTTCATTAGGATCTAAAATACTTGATATTACCAGAGTTGCGTCCATTCTACCTCCTATTTTACTAGGAAGGTAATATCTTGAGAAATTTAAAAGTGGATCTAAAAGAAGCATTATTCCATCTTCATCACCATCACAATTCCTTCTTTTTGCTGCGTGCCAATAAGGATGTGCATAAATAGATCTAGCAGGTGTAAAGCCAATAATCCGGCCTACTATACCTGCACTAGTATGTGGGGCAAGTCCTACAGCTAAATGACCAATTAAATCTTCCTTACTAGAGAGATTGTAAAAAGTCTCCATATCATAATAATATTTTAACTCCTCATCAATGAAATTGGCAATCTTAACGAAATATTCTGCACAATCTTCAGAAATGACAATATCCTGAACTTTTAGCTCACAAATCTGATTGGTTTCTAAAATATCATTACCTTTATAATCTTTTTTATATCCTAATTCTTTTAATTTTTCTAATGATATTTTGATTTCCTCTGGCTTAAAATGAGTTAATGGTATGTCAGTAGCGTCATAACGAATCTCAGCAGTCTTATATACTAATAAACCGTTTTTAGCTCTTAATATACCTTTTTCTATCGGCTCTGGGACTTTAAATTGATTTGTTAATCCAAATATCCCTTTAAATTTTTTTGGTAAAGGTAATTTCAATGATTTTAATACCAAATTAATATGAGCTTTAACATTAAATAAAGCTTCGGCTGAAAAATCTAATACTCCGCCACATTGGGAACAGTTTTCTTCAAATTTTGGATATAATTTTTTGCATTTTAAGCAAATCTTTTTAAAATCAGTATGAGTTCCACATTTAGAACAAATATTAAAAATAGTTTTATTTCCGCAATTGGGACATTCCTTTCTACACACATCTATTTTAACCTTGCCAAACTCAATGGCTTTTTCCACTAATCTTGAGTTTCCAACTTTATCGCTCAAAGGAAATAAAGTATGAACCCCTTTCATACTTTTCCTTTCAGATTTCTCAGGGCGTCCCATTCGAGTTCCCATATAATAAGGTGCTTTATTTCTAATTCTGATGTTAGATATTTTAAAAAAATTAATAAAAACATCATCATCCTCATTAATTTTTCCGTTTATTTTATTATCTAATCCAAAGATTATTCTAAATATATAATTCGTGCTTTCTTCGAAATAAATGTTTGAATTTTCGACTTTATGGGGTACAAATGCCTTTTCAAGAATTTGCTTAACCTTTTTATTATTTTCAAGAACAATCCTTTTCTCTAATTCTAGATAACCTTCTTTTAAAGCTTCCATTAAAATTTTTAATTCCTGAGCATCAATATTTCCCCAAAAATCAGTATATTTTGGATGAAGCGGCACCCCATATTTCATGGAAAGAGCAACTGCTTCTTCTGCTGAAGGTATATTATCAAAGGGATTATCGATGTAACTTTTTAACTTTAAATCTAAATTTTGATCGTTCTTCATTGCTTCTTCAAAATCTAAAGCCCACCATTCCTCAACATATCCAGATGGTACAAGTTTATGATTATTTTCTGCAAATTCTCCGAAAGCAAATAGAATATCACCTAAAAATAAAACTCTTTTTATTTGAGAAAAATATTCTTTTGCTATCTTTGTATTTGATACTCTAATTACACTTCCATCATTTAATTTTACAATAGGAGGTTCAATTTTACTCACAGGACAAATACTTGCACTTTTTCCTGGTCTTTCTATCCTCAATTGAGTACCTATTGCGACAAAATTATCTAAAATTGCCATTGTAGCAGGATTCATCCCCGCTGCTGCTAGTCCTGTATTTCGGGATCTCCCATATCTTATTCGATGACCTCCAATTTTCGAAGGATGACTGAAAACAGGTCTTCCTGCTATAATATCGGCAATATATTTTGAATTTGGTGGTAGTTTATTAACTTCTTGTTTATTTTTATCTTCTAATTTCTCGATTTTATTCTGAGTTTGTGAAATCTTTTTCAATTTTGCTAACCAATCCCAACCTTCTAATTTCATATTTCGAGCAATTTTTAGAAGCTTTGGGGCTTTTAAGAGAATACCATCATTTAATACTAGGCAGGCACCTCCTCTTATTTTATTTGTTTCTATCCTTGGTAAATTCCTAAAAGCGGAGACTTCTTCATCTTCAGTTGAATCTCCATTAATCTCAACTGGTAAATTTTTAACCGCATAGCGTATCTCGTCATTAGATGAAGGATATTGTAAATGGACCCTTCTATCATAGAGTTTTACCTCTTCTACATATCTACCTATTTCGCCTTCTGTAGCTTCAAATTTTGGAATATTCGATTTTTTTCTTACATAATCTGCAATTAATACACATAAAGCTGCTGTTGTACCACCAGCAGCTCTTATTGGTCCAGCAAAATATAATGATAGATATCTATTACCTTGTTGATCTTCTTTAATTAAAATTTTAGAAATACCTTCTAATGGAGCACTTACAACACCCATTGTTTTAATTGCTAAGCCTACTCTTATAGCTCTTTCAACTCTATCCTCGAGTAGTTTAATATTTCCAATTTTTCTTTCCAAAATATCATATACAACTTGGAAAACAATTTCATCATCAGATTTTCCCTTACCTTTAAGATTTCTAATAATTTCAGCAACTCCTTCAGGACCTACCAGCTTTTCGACTCTGCCTGCTAAATCTTTTGCTTGTGGTGACTCTACAAAAAGTTCAGGATCCTTACCTTTTTGTCGGGCATCTTCAGCAGTTTGATAACATTGATCTACCATTTTTTGAATGTTAGAAAAATATTGCTTCATCTCGTGACTAATTACCACCATAAAGAATCAACATTAAAATTTTTATCTACAATAACGTATCAAGAAAATTGGGTTTTAATAATCCTATTATTCTGAAAAAAATAAATTAATTTATTAATAGGCTAATTGAATCTTTATTTTTTAATCAAAAGAGATTAACAATTTTTAAAAAAATAATGATACTATTACCCTCCTTCCATATAAAAAAGAAAGATGTTTTTCGTTTAATAATAAATCATTTAAAATCATTTCGCTATAAATATAATAATTTTTACTTGGAAGAACTTACCGTGAAGGATGACAAATTAAAACTAAAACGAGAGATTATTAATACTTTAGTAAATTCTGGAATTAATACTACTCCAGATATATTAGAGTTTATCTTAAACCTTGAAAATCCTCGAGAGAATTTGAATTTAATAATTAAGGAAACTAGTTTTATTCCTAATTTTAAAAGCTATTTAACAGGAAATATTTTAAAAGAGATTTCAAATGAAAAATTACAATCAATATTGAAAAGAGTAACGATTAAACCCCCTTCTTCACTTATTGACCAAGAAACCATATTTGAAAGAACTGTTTCTCAGAAAATAGAAAATAACGAAGTGAATACAATTAATGTTGAGCTTGAGAATCAATCATTGGGAACTAAACAATTTAATGAATTTGATTCTGTTTTAGAAAAAAACGGATCAATTTTAACTAAGAGGGAATTAAAAATTAGACCTATTGAGTCAACCAAACCTAAAGTGAAATTCAATCCAATATCAAAAGAATATCCCTCTAATTATAAAATTTTGAAAGATCCAACGGGTAAATTATATACCTCTGGAGAATTTGAAGATTTTTACGAGTATACTAAACAGAAGTTTAATAAACTCCGTTTACTTATGAGAAAGAGACCAGATGTTCTTTCCGCAACAAATATTAATAATATTCTTAGGTTATCTAGTAATGCAGATGTTTCAACTATTGGTTTTGTTTCTAACATACACCAGACAAAAAATAAAAATACGTTGTTTGAATTGGAAGACCTAACAGGAGTAATCAGTGTTTTGATACGTAAAGATACGGAAATAGATGAAAATCTTAAAATTATTGAAAGAATTGTCAATGATCAAATGATTTACGTTGAGGGTGTTTATAATCCAGGAGAAAAGGGTAGAAAAGGTATAATCTTCGCAAATTATTTTACAAAAATTGATATCCCCGCTGATTTCCAACCATCTACTTCAATTGAACCCCTATCTATTGCATTAATTTCTGATACTCATATTGGTAGTAAAGAATTCGAGGAAAATCTATTAAAAAGATTTATAGCTTTCATAAATGGAAAAATCGGAGATAAAAATTTAAGAAAAATCGCAGGTAGAATAAAATATATTGTCATAAATGGTGATTTAGTAGATGGTATTGGCGTCTATCCAAATCAGGAGAATGATTTAATAATTTCAGATATATATAAACAATATAAAAAAGCGGCTGAATTTATTTCTGAAATTCCTGATTATATACAAATTTTTTATACTTCGGGAAATCATGAACCTGTAAGAAATGCAATTGCTCGTCCAGCAGTACCAAAAAAATATTGTGAAGAATTAATAAATTTAGGAGTAAAGTGTTTAGGAAATCCATCCATGATTGAGACTCATAATGTTAAAACTCTTATCTATCATGGAGAAAGTATGCATGATATGAATATGCTAATCCATGATTTAGATATTAATAAACCTGCAGAGATTATGAAAGAATTACTCATTTGCCGACATTTAGCTCCATTATATGGGGAAAAAACACAAATTGCTCCTACTAGTGATGATTTTCTCGTGATAGATCATATTCCAGACATATTCCACACAGGACATGTTCACATTAATGGATTAGGTTACCATAGAAAAGTCTGCCTCATAAATTCAGGATGTTTTCAAGCTCAAACAGATTTTATGAGAAGTTTTGGTATTAAACCTACCCCTGGAATAGTCCCAATAATAGAATTAGACACACTAAAACCATATGAGCTAGAATTAAAATCAAATGTATGATTATTAAACTTTAAAAGCTCAAAAGTTTTTAAAATGAAGATATCAGTTCCTCGAAAAAGTCTTAAAGAAATGACACTTTATTTTTGGAAAATATTCGAATATCCACAGATTTCAAAAAAAGAGTTATTATTTCGACTTTCATTCGATTTATCACTTCTTTCTCCTAATGAGGCTCTTGAATTTATAAAAAATTCGATAGAAAACAAATTTTTAATTGAACAAGGCGATGATTTAGTTAAGTTATCACCTGATTTAGAAAAAACACTGAAAATTTGGCAGAACAAAAGAAAAAATGAAATTTTAAATAAAATCAAAACAAGTAAGAAAGCAGCGAAAATTGAAGAGTCTTTTTATAAAGATAATAAATCCTCTTTTAATATCTTACTAAAAGCTTTATTAGATAAAGGAACTTTGAATAGAGCTGTAAATGTTTCTGATGACTCAATAACTTTATCGATATTTGACTTAACCAGAGGGATAATTAAAGCTCAAATTATAGGTTCAAAAAAAGATAATTACATAGTTGAAATTAACATAAATAATAAATCTCTAAAACATGATTGTCATGATTTTCTAACAAAAAGACTTGAACATAAAAAATTCTGTAAACATTTGGCAAAACTGTTCTTATTTTTAAAAGAGAAAGATGAAAATTCTGCTAAAAAATTTCTTGAATCTATTACTGAAAACATTGAAAAATGGGGATTTTCAATTTAAAGTAATTTTTTAAAAACGTTGTTTTTTACTTTTACCTTATCAGTTTGTAATAGAATTGGTTTATAATTCAATATTCCACTTGTAGAGATTTTTTCTATTTGAGATAATACTCTTAATACTAAATCACTTTCAATATCGAGATTTATTATTTTTGTTCTTCCATAATGACCCATTGATCTTGTTTCTGCACTAATTATTCCTGCTAAAGCTAATTCATTAATATAGTCGCTTATCCTTCTTTGAGTCAATTGTTTTACACCAGGTACTTTATTTACAAGTTCGGTATGAACTTCATAAATATCTCCTGAGGTTATAATATGATCCTTCTCATATTTTGATATAAGTAATATTGCTGTTAATGTTAACTGAGCCTGAAGTGGCATTGAAAGGATATACTCTACAATATGATCCTTATCTATATCTTTTTGTGCTTTTTCTACATCTGACTCTCTTACAATCTTGTGTTGATTCCTTTCTGCTAACTCACCAGCCTTCCTTAATAATTGAAGAGCTTTTCTTGCATCACCATGTTCTTTGGCAGCTAATCCAGCACATAAATTAATAACGCCTTTTTCTACAGTCCCATCTTGAAATGCAACTTTTGCTCTTTGTTCTAGGATATCCGCTAATTCTTTGGCATTATAAGGATGAAATACAATTGGTTCTTCATCTCCTATACTTGAAGTTACACGAGAGTCTAAAAATTCCATAAATTTTAATTTATTTGATATTCCAATAAGGCTCGTTCTACATGAATCTAGATTCTCATTTAATCTTGTTAAATCATAAAGGATTTCATTTCCCCCTTTTTTTTCAATTAGAATATCAATTTCATCCAAAACTAAAAAGCAAACACTATTTTTAATATAAATATCGAGTAAACCTAATAATTTCTTAAAAATAATATCTTTTGGTAAACCAGTAGGAGGAATCTTTTCTTTTCCTGCTATTGTATTATAAATATGAGCTAGAATTCGATAAGGTGTTGACACAACATTACAATTAATATAGATCCACCAGGGAGGATCACTCGTGCAATGCTTAGCTAATTTTTGACTAATATAACGAATTGTAGCCGTTTTTCCTGTACCTGTCATTCCATAACATAAAAAATTTGGAGCAACATCACCCTTTAATGCACAAGCAGTGATTCCAGCAATTTTTTCTATTTCCTCATCTCTATGGGGAAGTTCATCAGGAATAAACGAAGGTTCAAGTGCTTCACGCTTCTTAAAAATTTTAGGACCCTTCAAATATTCTTTATAGAACCTATCAATATTAAAAGAGTTTTTGTCAAGATTAGTCAACACACAATTGCACCTTGCTTATTTTTTCCATACGAAAGCTTAATATTTCCAATGCGAATTAGCTATTTAAAGTTAATTATTAATCTAAAAATTATTGATAAGGTGTTAAAGGTTTAATATTCCTTTACGATTATCCAATTTTTTAGATCTAATCAATAAATTATAATATTATTGTCGGACTTTTAAAAGATATTTATTTCTCGAGCAATATTATTAAGGCTTTATTATGAGCCTTTTAATTCAAGAAAGTTTAATTTTTATAAATAATTACTTCATCTAATTTTTTCGATAAAACTATAATTTTAAAATGGACACAAATAAAACTGATGAAAAATCTAAACAAAGAAATACATTAATCGCAAAAATTCTAACAATACTCTTTATAGCTTTGTTGTTCTTAAATTTCATAATTATTTCCTTAATTTATAGCTGGGCAGACTGGATAGCATTATTAATATTTAGTTTATTATTCATAGTGCCTGGATATTTATCAAATGCTGGAATGGTTATTGTAGGTGGGGGGAAACCCATAGATGGCGGGAGATTTTGGCAAGATGGCAGAAGAATTCTCGGAGATCATAAAACATGGAAGGGATTAATAAAAGGACCACTGTATATCGGAATCCCTATTTCTTTTGGGATATTCTTGCTTTTTATTGTATTATGGCCAGCAATCCAAGAAATTCCAATCACAGGTGAACAAATGGGAATCTATAAATTATATTCTAATCTCTCTTATTATGAATTTTATTTTATAGGAGGACCATTTCCCATCGGAATTCTCTTTCTTATCGTTAGGATCATCTTGAGTTCTTATGGAGCTGCATTTGGAGATCTTTTAGGTTCTTTCCTTAAACGAAGATTTAATATCCCGAGTGGAGAACCTTTCTGGATCATTGATCAGTTAGATTTTGTAGCCGCTTCAATACTATTCGCTTCTCTTCCCGCATTATTCGTATCAAATATCTATTTAGCTCCAGATATTCATGTAATTATCTTTTTATTAATTCTAACTCCTGCAGTATCTGTAATTGCAAATACAGTAGCTTATGTCGTTGGTTTAAAAGAAGTTCCTTGGTAATTAATTATATAATTTAATTACCTCACATCTTATTTTGATTGGTATTCGATTATATTCAAAAATCACAAATTCTTTAAATAACTTATTTATAGCTTTTATGTAATCGCCATTTCTCCCCACTGCAACACCTCGATCTTTATAACTTAAAAAACATACAGAAATTTCCTTTTTGCCGGTATAAACATTCATCTCTATCTTAATATCATGAATATAAAGATCCTGAAAGAGACTAAACAACAATCTAATTAACGTATTTTCCGCTCTTATTATTAAAATCTTCTTAGATGTAAGCTGGCGACGAATTGAATTTATTTTTGTTTTTGCTTTAAAATACTTTTTATTATCAACAAAAAAATAAACAAAACTGTCAATAAGAATGACAATTTTTGGTTTAACTCCTGTTTTTTCAATAAAATATTGATAAAGTTTAATTTCTTGATTTGAATAAAATCTTCGAAATCTAATTTGTTGATAATAAATAAGATCGTCACATATAGTACTTAACATAGCTAATATATGTTTTTTCTTAAAAGTTATAAACTCCTAAAAAATCATTTTAATTATGAGAAAAATTTATTTTACCAAATTATTTTTTTTAGATTAGTTTAGATGATATATTTTGAAAAAAGCAGGTTTTGAATTTAAAGAACATACAGCAGATATTCAAGTAAGAAGCTGGGGGAACAATATAGAAGAAGCATATTCTCAAGCGGCATACAGTTTAATGACAACTATTTCACCAAAATTAGAAAAAATAACCCCAAAGATAAGAAAAAAAATTAAAATTAAAGCAGAAGATAAAGAGGCTCTTTTATTTGACTTTCTCTCTGAATTTCTTTTTATATTTGATGTAGAAGAACTTATTTTTAGTCAAATAAACGTATTAAAAATTGAAGAAATAAATCAAGAGTTCACATTGGAGGCAATTATGAAAGGAGAAAAATTTGATAAAAATAAACACGATGTTGGAACTGAAGTGAAAGCGATTACCTATTCTTTTATGCTAATAGAAGAGAAAAAAAATAAGGTTGAAATAAATGTTGTCTTCGATATTTAATAAAAATTTTTTTTTTAACCTTTTACTACTCCAACAGGAACAAGCCTTACAACTTTTTCAATGATATCAAGATCATGACTTACTTGAACAACTTGATCAATATCCTTATAAGCTCCAGGTGCTTCTTCGGCTAATACTTTCATCGATGCAGCCTTTATTAAAATTCCTCTATTCCCTAAATCTTCTTTCACTTTTGTACCCCAATAACGTTTAGTTGCTTTAGATCTTGACATTACACGCCCAGATCCATGAGCTGTAGATCCAAATGAAAGATCCATGGCTTTATCTTTACCAACACATACATATGAAGCTGATCCCATTGTACCTGGAATTAAGACTGGTTGTCCTATACTTTTATATTTTTCGGGAAGAACAGAATGATCAGGAGGAAAAGCTCTTGTCGCTCCTTTTCGGTGTACATTTAATTTCATTTTTTTACCATTAACATCATGTTCTTCTATCTTAAGGATATTATGACATACACCATATATTAAATGAAGATCCAATTCTTCAAAATTCTTTTTATAATGCTTTTGAAAAGATTCTCTTAACCAATGAGTTATTAATTGGCGATTAGTAAATCCGAAATTCGCTGCGCATGCCATTTGACTAAGATAATTTTGAGCTTCCTTTGTATTAGCTGGTACAGCAGCCAATTCACGATCAGGAACTTTAATATCATATTTCTTCATTGCCTGTTCTACGTTTCGCAAAGAATCAGTGCAAACTTGATGTCCAAGTGCTCTTGAACCAGTATGGATCATCACTGTAATCTGATCTTTCTTAAATATTCCCAGTTTTTTAGCTATTCCTTTATTATATATCTCATCTACTCTTTGAATTTCAAGAAAATGATTACCGCTCCCTAAAGATCCCAATTGTTTAATAGCCCTTTGTTTTGCCTTTGGGGAGATTAAGTCAGAATTTGCATCTTTTAAGCAGCCTTTTTCTTCACAATGTTGAAGATCTTCTTCTATAGCATAATCGTTCTCAAGAGCCCAGTTCATTCCACTATTTAAAACTTTATCTAGGTTAGAATAACTTATATTTAATTTACCCTTTGAACCTAAACCTGATGGAATATTATTGAATATTGAATTCAAAAGGCTAGAAAGTGTATTTTTAATATCATCTAAATTTAAATTAGTTCTTAAAAGTCTTACACCACAATTTATATCATAACCAACACCACCAGGAGAGATCATCCCATCTTCTGCATCTGTTCCTGCTACACCCCCTATACAAAAACCGTAACCTTGATGAGCATCAGATAAAGCGATGGCATGTTTTTGGATTCCTGGTAAGCATGCTACATTACTTATTTGATCAAGAGTTCTATCTATTTTGATTTTATCCAAGATATATTCATTAGCATATATATGAACTGGAACTTTCATCTGAAACTTCTCTATCTTTCCTCCTACGCGAGCCATAATAGTAGTTGGCGAAATCTCATAAATATTATTATCGATTTTATTAACATTCATCCTAAAGTAATTAATAAAATAATTTTCATAAATTTTTTCTTTTATATTAATAGAATTCGATTTAATAGAGAATGTGATTAAATTATTTGAAAAGAGTATCTAATTTTTCTTATTAAAATTTTTTCACTTTATTTCTAACTATTTTATCAAAATTAAATATGAAATATTTAGTATCTCAAAAATAGAAGATAAAGAGTAAACCTATTTAATCTCTATAAAGTTTAATAAACCTAAATCGTCCAAGTCATCAATCATAACTTGAATCTCTGACTCGGGTTTACCAGATTCCTCTGCTATATCGGAAATTGTGTGAAAACCGTCAGCTAAATGAGCTATTTTGAACATCTCATTATCTAAAAATCCTTGGGTAATGACTTGAGTTGGAAGTCTTTTTGATGTCCAATCTGGTTTTTGATCTTGTACAGTTCGTAAATCTTCTTCAGATATTACTAAACCTTTTTTAGTTAATTGCTTTCGAGACTTAAGGAAATCTTTTTCAAAAATTTTTAAAATAGGTATTTTTAATTGCATTTCAGCGACTTTACCGTTTTGTAAATAGTCATCAACAACCCCTTCAAAACCCTTGAAAATTCGAACATCTCCACCCCAAGTCTCAATTTTGTTTCCATACTCTACACTGAATTTATCTATAATATCACTGAGTGCTTTATGGGTAATTTTTGCATCATCATTTTTATCAGCAGCAGCAGTGCATAGAACACCCTCCTTAAAAACTAATAGTAAATAGAAAACTTGCATATCAATTATTTTAAGTTCTCCACTTCCTTTTGAAAATTCAATACTAAAATCCTTAAGAGCTGTTAAAAATCCAGATACTAAATCCTGATTAAATTCTATTGTTCCATACTTCCTATGGATTAAACAAATACCCGTATGCTGGTCAATAAGATAAAAGGCATGAATCACGGTCCTTTCAAACTCCTTATATGATTTTTTTATTTTTCACTTCTTAATTGCATATTTAATAAAATTATACTAATTTAAATTTCTTTATAAGAAAAAAGAATGGACAATTCTTCAATAGTTCTTTAATTTCTATAACACTTTGTTTTAATAATAAAGTGACAAACCATAAATCTCAAATGATTTGAAATCAAATTATAGATTAACGGATATATTAACATATGTAAAATATTATTGATTATTATGAATTATTATATTTTTTTAGTCACTATTCCAAATATTGAAGAAGGGAAAAAAATCGCAAAGTATCTAATAGAAAATCGTCTCGCTGCATGTGTAAACATTATTCAAAATATTTTTTCAATTTATAGATGGCAAGGTCGTATTGAAGAAGATAATGAACATTTATTAATAATTAAAAGCACAGAAAAAAAAAGTGAAGTTATTATCAATAAAATTAATGAAATTCATAGTTATGAGACTCCAGAATGCATTGGAATCAAAATTGAAAAGGGTTCCGAAAAATATCTAAACTGGATTCATTCTATTGTTAACTAAGAAAAAAAATCAGTATAAAGTCATGGCTTTCAACATTTTTCGTCTAAACTGGATTTTGATTGATATCATCATTATTTTTTTATTAATACTTTTTTTATTAGGAGTCAAAATCTTTAAAGGATTGACTAGATGGAGACAATCGTTATCCAATGAAAGTATAATTAGAAGTAAATATAAAAATATTAAAATTAACTATAATGATTCAAGTTTTAAAAAAATGAATCTGATATTAATCCAAAATTCGAAATTTAATGAGGATTCACAAAAAAGGCCTTCGATTATCATTATTAGAACTAATACAAAGAAAAAAATTACAAAAATTTTAACTGAAGGGCTTTGTAGTTATGGATTTAATATTATTAATCTGTCTTTAAAAAATTTATATAAATCTAATAAAACATGTTTAAAAAGTGATAATCAAGAACACTTTAGTAATGTTATTTCGAAGATCATGAAAATATTTGCTAAAAATAATAAAATTCTGAGTCATAAACATATCATAATAAACTATGGAAAATCTGATTTATCATTAAAATCAATTTTTAATGATAATAATAATATTGGATTATTATTGATTAATCCAAGAATAAATAAATCAAAATTGAAAAATTTTTTTGATATTAAAGATTCTAATCTTTCAAAAAGTAACTTAACCATAATTTTTAGTCAACTTTCATATCTTTTTCTTAAAAACTCACATATTAAACGATTTCAAAACCTAATTTTCCCACAAAATAAAGATTTATTTAAATTTATAACATTAGAAAAAACTACTTTTTCATTTAAAGATTATGAGACAATTCTTTTAAGTAAAATTATTCTTCTAATAGAGAAAATGAATAATAATTTCCAAAGAAAAAGTTAAGTTTATGTCAAGAGAAAAAATTTTAAAAAATCACTATAATTCTGTAACTTTCACGGACTCAGATTGGTTTTTATTAAAGGAAAAAAGAAGGTCGGCTCTAAAATTACTGAATTTGTTTGAAAAAGAGGGAATTAAATCCTTTATTTATGGAAGTATTGCTCGCGGCGATATTCATCAAGATAGTGATATAGATATTATTATTCCTCAATCGATTCCTTCTTATCAAATAGAATTTATATTACATAAGAATGGATATTCAAATTATTTTAGAGAAATTATTATGGCGACTCCGAAAGATTCAATTAAATTATACATATATTTAAGTGAATTGGAAAGTATTACAGTTCCACTTTCAAAACTTGATAAAAATACTATGGATTTTTATGATTTTGGAGGAAAATTAAGTTTTAATGAATTAAAAAGTGATATTAGAACTTCAGGTATAGATAAAAGGTTAGTTCTTATTAAACCTACCCCAAATGGATATAAAGAATATTCAGTTATTGGCAATGAACATTTAGCAGCTAAAGAGATAAATGTAAGTATTAATACTATTAATGAACGGAAGAAAGTCTTACTTAAAAGACAAAAACATGGTAGAACAGGAGTATTTTTAAAAAGACAGCTTGATATAAACGAATCAACAGAAGAAGTTTTAAAGAAATTATCAGATAAAAAGTCAATTATTAGAAAAAAATTGTATCAAAGATGACAAAGGCTTATATATCTGAATCAAAGGCTCAAACTTACTATATAAAAAGGAAAGGTATTCCCAAAGGATGTCAACAATGTTTACGTGGAGAAAAAGCTGTATTATTTTTAAATGGTTTATGTCAGAATCCGGAACATTGCTGGTGGTATTGCCCAATATCTAAGAAAAGAAAGGGTAAAGATTTTACCTATATCAATGAAATAAGAATTACTAATAATAGTCAATTATTGGATGAGATTAATAAAACTAACGCCAAAGGGATAAGCCTCACAGGTGGAGACCCTTTATTTAAACCAAATGTGGAAAAAACCCTTGAATATATTAAATTCTTAAAGTTTAATAAAGGAAAGAGATTCCACATACATCTCTATACTAATGGAATAGGATTTAGTGAAAGAATGGCAAATAAACTTGCAAATGCGGGATTAGATGAAATTAGGTTTAATCCTTCAAAAGAAAATTGGAGTGTTATCAAGTATGCTTTAAAAAAAAAAATGAACGTTGGAGCAGAAGTACCTATAATTCCGTTAAATGAGTACATTAAACATATAGAAGATTTTATTTTTTATTTGGATAAGATCGGAGCAGATTTTATCAATCTTAATGAATTTGAATATTGCTTCCCTAACAGTGAATATTTGAAAGAAAGAGGTTTCAAATTAAAAAAAGGTACTATAGCTTCAGTTGAAAATAGTAAAGAAATGGCTATTAATTTAATAAAACGTATTGCTGATAAAGTACATATAAAAATACACTTTTGTACTATAATTGCTAAAGATTACTGGCAATTAAAGGAAAGATATATGCGCCGAGCAAAAGAAATTAAAGAACCCTATGAAGATATAAATGAAGAAGGTCTTTTAATGTATGCTCAAATAGAAGGAAATAGAAACCATCTAATAGAATTAAACGATTTTCTTTTAAAAGAGTTTAAAATTCCAAAAAAATACCTATCATTTAATAATCAGGCAACAAAATTGCCCATAACTGTTGCTCTTGATGAAAAGTTTTTAGAATTAATAGATTCAAAACAATTGGAAGGATATATATTAGAGATTACTCCCTTTAGGGAAGATAATTATTGCCAAGTTACTGAAAAAACACCATTAAAGGTTTTTAAAGAAGAGATAGATTTATATGACAGTTAAACGTGTTCAATTGAGTGATCTTGAAGGAATCATGAAAATAGAAAAGAAGGTATTTAAAGGAGATGCTTTTTCAAGGGAGACAATTAAAAAGTTGATGGTTCAAAATAATTTATTTTTAAAAATTGAAGATAAGAAAATTAGTAATAAGATTATTGGTTTCATTATTGCTATAAAAGATGATGAAGAAAGAATAAATATAGTTAACTTTGTTGTTAAGAAAAGATTCCAAGAGCTTGGATATGGTTCCATTCTTTTAAAAGAAGCATTAGAAAAGATTAGAAAGTTGAAACAAATTAAAACTATTATTTTAAATGTTAAAACTTCAAATAAAAAAGCAATTGATTTATACAAGAAATTTGATTTCCGAATAGTTGGAAAAATAGAAAAATACTATAGCCAAAATGAAAGTGCTTACTTAATGGAATTAAAAATCTAGAGTTTATCTATAAACTAAAACTTAAAAATAAAGACTTTTTTAATATTGGTAAAAAAATATATTAACAGTTTCTTAAATTTTATTCAAAAAAGGTGTTGAGGAATGCCTATAGATAAAGAATTACAAGAAGAGATTAAGAAAGGAGTCAGTCTACAAAAAGTAGATGAAGATGAATTGAAGCGACGCGAAGAAGAGAAAAAGAAACGTATGGAAGAATTAGAAAAAGTAAAACAAGCTCTAGGGGCAAACGATTAATTTATTGTTAATGTGATTTTTTCTTCTTTTTTTTATTTATTTTATATAAATCTTAATGTTATCTCCATAGGGAGAAAATTAAGCTTTTCAAACATCTATTACTTAATTTAATTAAGGCAGTTAATATTTTGAGATTGGTCTAAGGTTTGAAAATTCTGCAATTTAACAAAAAGAATGAAGAAATTACTGTTCAAACAGAGAATCTGAATGATCTATGGACATTATATAATCTGATAACTGAAAATGATAAAGTTTCGGCTAGAACTCATAGAAGAGTCGTTTTAAAAGAAGGAACAAAAGGAGAAAGAAAACCAATGAAGCTTAAATTAATTGTAGAGACAGTGGCATTTCATGAGTTTTCGAATAGATTAAGAATTAAAGGAAAGATTCTAGAGGGTCCTGATGATTTTGTTAGTTACGGAACTTATCATACTTTTAATATAGAAATTGGCCAAAAATTAACAATATTTAAGGAAAAATGGTTAAATAGTGAATTAAAACGTTTAAAAGAATCATCTAAATTTGAAAGTAATTTTATTATTTTAATGATTGCTATTGAAACTGGCTTATCAAATATTGCATTAATAACTAATTTTAGCCATAACAGGATTGCTACAATTAAAAAAACAATTCCAGGAAAAAGGTATGAACAATCACATCGTAAAAAGGCTTTGGAAGACTTTTTTAGCAGTATTCAGAAGGTTATTGATGAGAACTTAAAAAAAATCAAAGTAAATTTAATAATAATATGTGGACCAGGAAATACAAGAGACATATTTATCAAATATCTTAAAGAAAAATCAAATCCGGAATATCTCACAAAAATAAATAGCATACATGCAAGTTCTGGAACTGAAAGTGGAATTTTAGAAGCTTTGAAATCGAAAGAATTAATATCGATTAAAAAAAATGTAAAAATATTACAAGAATCAGAAAAAATTGAAGAAATACTGACATTATTAAGCATTGACCCTGATTTGATTGCTATTGGTTCTAATGAGGTAGTTAAAGCCTCACAGAAAGGAGCAGTTAAGGAATTATTTTGTGTTGATAATTTAATTAGAGGGGCAACAAAAACTAAAAAACTTGAAATTGAGAATATCATAACGAATGTCGAAAATCAAGGCGGGAAAATTCATATTTTGAGTAGTGAACATCCCACAGGACAACAAATAAATGATTTAGGAGCTCTTGTGGCAATTTTACGATATAAAATTTAAAGAATATTAGAGAAAATGTCTAATTAATGACTAATGAAATAATTTATATTGATGAGAATTCTAAAATCCCCTTAATGGGGGTTGATTTCATCGGAATAATTGATCGTGGTACAAACGTAATTGAACTTAAACCTTTAACATTATGTAACCTCAGATGTAAGTATTGTTTTGTTAAAGCTGGTGAATATCACACTAATTTTATAGTAAATTACAAATATCTTACAAGAAAAGTAAGAGAAATAGTTAAGATAAAAGGAAATCATGACATAGAAATTCACATAGCTCCTTACGGTGAAACATTACTCTATTCAGAGCTATATAACCTCATAAATAATTTATGGCAAATTGAAGGTATTAAAACCATTTCAATGCAGAGTAATGGATTATTACTTAACTCAGAAAATATTCAAATGTTGAATAATGTTGGATTAACGCGTATAAACATAAGTTTAAATACTTTAAATGAAAATCTAGCTAATAATTTATGTGCTTGTAAGAATTATAATATTAAAAACCTTCTTTATAACATTGAGAATTTATTAGATACAAAAATCAATGTGTTACTCGCCCCAATCTGGTTTCCTAAAGAGAATGATACGGACATTGAAAATATTATTAAATACGTCTTAAAATTACGTAATAAAGGTTATTCTGATACTAAAATTCAGATTGGTATTCAAAAATATTTGATATACAGAACGGGAAGAAGATTAAAAAAAATTCGCCCAAAATCCTGGGATTATTTTTATGATTATTTATCTAAATTAGAAAAGAAATATAATATTAAATTGAAACTTGGACCAAATGATTTTGGTATACATAAGCGAAAAAGTTTATCTTCTTTAAAACTTCAGAGAAAAGATATCGTAGAATTAGAGATTGTTTCACAAGGTAGATGGAATTGGGAATGTATTGGTAAAATTAATAATGAATTCGGCATAAAAGTACTTTTAAAGAAACCACTGAATTTTTCTGAAGACCTCCTCTCTAAAATATTCAAAGCGGAAGTAATCAAAGCAAATTATAAAGATAATATCTTAACAGCCTTATTTCCATTAAAATAGTCAAATTCAAAAAAAACTAAAAAATATAATTAAGAATTTACATAAGAATAATATCATAAAATAATAAAAGGGAATTGTTTAAAATGAGTCCTATAATCACTCATGAAGATGAACTAGAATTAGCAAGCATGGAGAAAGAACTTGTTAAAGAGATTAAAAAATTAGCAAAAGCACAAAATACCCTAATTAGTTCTCAAAAGAAATATGCTGAGGATTTAACAAAAGCGAATGTTACGCGAGATATGCTTAATCGAACTTTTCGTGATGTTTTAAAACAGATGCAAACTTTAGTTAGAGAAAAAAGAGCTAATGTAAAAGATGAAGAGATTAATTTATTTCATGATATTATTCGAAAAAATGAAGAATATGTAAAAGTAAATAATGGTTATATTGATGCTATCAAAAATCTAATTGTCAATAAGGAGTATTTTATTCAAAAGAAAGAAGAACTAGGCGAAGCATTAGCTGAAGTTGCAAACAAAAGAAGTGCTGTAATTAAAAAAGCATTAACAGTTGAAAAAAAGAAAAACGATTTAATGGAGGGTGATAAAATGAAATTGATGGAAGCTGAACTAAATGATTTTCAAAGAGATTTTGATCGAGCGAGAGATGTTCTTCTTAAAAAGATCCACCAGTTTATAGAAGTTAGGGACGAACTTGATAATTTATGGATGAATTTAAAAAATTCAGTTAATAAATCAAGTTAAATTTAAAATATTCTATTTTTTTTATAATTGTTCTCGGAATTACTACTAAATCAAATGAGCTTAAATTTATTAAACAGTTCAAATATATAATTATTAAAAATATTTTTAATATTCAATATTAATAACAATTGAGAGAGGAAAATGGCAGAAGAATTCGCAAATTTCATGCAAGAGACAAGAAGAGCCCCAATCGAAGAAAAATTAAATGCTTTTGGAGATATTGTCGAAAAAATGATGACCATGCTTTTAAGGATTCCCGATTTAGTCGATCAATCCTTAGCTACCTTAAATCAAAAAATTTCTACACTAGAATCTAGAATTAATACCATGAATAATGATGTTGCTGCTTTAAAAACAAGGGGCGGTGGAGCATCACCGATGGTATCAACTCCCTCCACTCCTGTAAGTGCCCCTCCTCCATCCGGAGGCCCACCTGGAGGACCACCTCCACCCCCTGGAGGCCCACCTGGAGGACCACCTCCACCCCCTGGAGGCCCACCTGGAGGACCAGGACCAGTTCGCCCTGCTAGCCCTATAACATTAAGAGGTGCAATAATGGGCGAATTAAAAGAGCTATTTGCCCGTCGTAAGACTCAACAATAATATTATTTTCTATTTATATAATTCTATCAAATCCTATCACTTTAATGAAACTATAATTTCAATTAAAATTAAAATAGGAAAAAACTTAT
>JBHLJZ010000018.1:0-44092 GCA_048887165.1 Candidatus Hodarchaeota archaeon
AAGAGTTATACAATTTAAAAAATAAAATAAAGGAGAAAATTAGTATTTACATGAGTGTCATTAATTTTGAGTTTAGAAATGAGGTTCTTAAACATAATGCTTCATTAAGTTATTGTTATCAATGTTCTACTTGTTCTGGGGGTTGTCCTGTTGCTCTGATTACTAATGGGAGTTATAACCCAAGAAAAATTATTGAAGAAGCTATATTAGGTCTTCAAGATAAACTGATAGAAAGTCAAGATCCAAATCCATGGTTATGTTCAACATGCCAGAAATGTGTGGAATTATGTCCACAGAAAGTAGAATTAACGGAAATATTCACATTAATAAAGAATAGGTGTTTTGAAAAAGGTAAAACTCCTGAGGCTTTTATAGCTCAAGCTCAAGCCGTATTAGAAAATGGAGTTGCTATTCCTTATTCTAAAGCTATTCTAGCGAGGCGTGAAAAGCTTGGTCTTCCTGAAGTGAAAACAGCACCAATGGAAGAGTTAAAGCAGCTACTTAAAGAAACTAATTTTGAGAAGAACTTACAAAAGGAGGGCGGATAATTAATGGCTTATGATTTATTTCTAGGATGTGTTATACCTGCAAGATTGCCTTATTTAGAGACATCTTCAAGGAAGGTGTTTGAGAAATTAGGTATAAAGTTAAATGATGTTGATGGATTCAGTTGTTGTCCGGATCCAACCGGTATTGAACAGATAGATCATAATACATGGTTAACCTTAGGAGCAAGAAATTTGAGTTTGTGTAATAATAATGGAGGAGTGATTTCATTTTGCTCAGGATGTGTAGAGACGTTAAAAGGTGTAAACTACTTTATCAATAAAGATCTTACTGTTAAAAAAGAGGTTAACCGATATTTACAAAAGATAGGAAAAGCTTATGAAGGAAAAACGGAAGTCAAACATTTCGCGCAAGTTCTTTATGAAAATCTTGAGAAATTAAAAGAAAACGTTGAAAAACCTTTAGAAGGTTTCAAAGTCGCGGTGCATTATGGTTGCCATTATTTAAGACCTTCAGAGATAATTGAATGGGATGATCCATTCGAACCAAATACAATTGATGAGATTATTACAGCTCTTGGAGCAGAGTCTATAGATTACGACTTGAAAATGGAATGTTGTGGTAATCCAGTTGAAAAATCTGATAAGAACTTATCTCTTTTAATGATTGATAATAAATTGAAAGCTATTCATCAAGCAGGAGCTAATTGTGTTGTTGTAGTATGTCCTGCTTGCTATCAACAATACGAATTTAATCAAAGAGAACTCAATAAACAAAATGAAACAGATTATAATATGCCAATATTCTATCTCTCAGAGTTGGTGGCAGTAGCTTTTGGGTTTAAGCCTGAAGAATTAGGCTTTAACTTTCATAGAATCAAACCAAATACATTATTTGAAAGTATTGGATTTGAAGTATAATTTTTTTTTATAAAATTAAAATAAGGAGGAAAAAAAATTGGTAGAGTCCTCAAAATCTGCATTAGTTATAGGTGGCGGAATCGCTGGTATCCAAGCAGCTTTAGATTTGGCAGATATGGGTATTAAAGTTGATATGGTGGAAAAAAAGCCTTCTATTGGAGGCAGGATGGCACAATTGGATAAAACCTTTCCTACAAATGATTGTTCCATCTGTATATTAGCTCCTAAATTATCAGAATGTTATAGACATCCTAAGATAACACTTCACGCTTTTTCAGAAATTCAGAAAATAGAAGGTGAAGCAGGGAATTTTTCAGTAGAAATCTTAAAACATGCTCGTTATGTAAAAGAAGAAGAATGCATTAACTGCGGATTATGTGCTGAAAAATGTCCTATGCGAGTAGATGACGAGTTTGATCGTGAATTAAGAAAAAGAAGAGCTATTTACATGTATTATCTTCAAGGAGTACCTGCTATAATGACAATTGATAAAGAGAAATGTTTATGGTTCACGAAAAATGCTTGTAGAATTTGTGAAAAGGCGTGTGAAAGAGAGGCGATTGATTTCGAACAAGAAGATAAAATCATTAAACTTGATAATGTTGGATCGATTATTGTAGCCACTGGTTATAACTTAATTGAAGATGTTAACAAAGAAATTTTAAAAAATTATGGATATGGTAAATTTAGAAACGTAGTTTCAGCTCTAGAATTCGAACGATTAGAATGTGCCTCAGGACCTCAAGCAGGTCATATAAAAAGGTTATCTGATGGAGAGACTCCAAAGAAGATTGCTTTCCTGCAATGTATAGGTTCAAGATCAGATAAAGCTGAAAAATATTGCTCATCGATTTGTTGTATGTATACGACAAAAGAAGCAATGATTGCTTATGAACATGACAATGATTTAGAATCATATGTTTTTTATATAGATATGAGGGCTGGAGGAAAGGGTTTTCAATCTTTTCTTCGAAGAGGTGCTGCTGAATATAATATCCATTATATTAAGAGTAAAATTGCTGAAATTAAAGCTGATAAAAAAGAAAACCTGAATATTGTATATGAAGATTTAGATACAGGAAAGATAAATGAAATGAAGTTTGATATGGTAGTCTTGGCTACTTGTATAATACCACCAGTGGGAATTAGAGATTTATCGAGTATTTTAGGCATTGAATTAAATAAATACAATTTCATAAAAACAACTCCATTTGTTCCGGTAGAAACAAGCAAAGAAGGAATCTTTACATGTGGTTGTGTACATGAACCAATGGATATTCCACGTTCTGTTGCCGAAGCAAGTGGAGCAGCAGCAAGAGCTGCAGAAGTAATTAGAGGAGGTTAAGGTAAATGTCAGAAGGAAGTAGAGATTCAAAAGAAGCAAGGGTTGGGGTATTCATATGTCACTGTGGGTCTAATATCGGTGGATTAATAGATTGCAAAAAATTAGCTGATTATGCAGGTACTTTACCCAATGTCATACATAGTGAAGATAATTTATATACATGTTCTGAAAACGGTTTGACAAGTATTAAAAATGCAGTAGAGGAACATAACTTAAATAGGGTTGTAGTTGCGTCTTGTACGCCTAGAACTCATGAACCATTATTCCGTGAATGTATATCTGAAGCTGGTTTAAATCAATATCTCTTCAATTTTGTTAATATTAGAGATCAGTGTACTTGGGTCCATATGAAAGATCCTGAGGGTGCCTATCAGAAAGCAATGGATCTTGTAAGAATGGGTGTAGCTAAAGCAGAAAAACTTGAGCCACTTGATATGATTAATGTTA
The DNA here is from genome assembly GCA_048887165.1 of Candidatus Hodarchaeota archaeon. Taxonomy (GTDB): domain Archaea; phylum Asgardarchaeota; class Lokiarchaeia; order Sigyniarchaeales; family SOKP01; genus SOKP01. The sequence continues at coordinate 3,220 of JBHLJZ010000018.1, forward strand.
AAATAAATCCGACAGCTTTAGTTATTGGAGGAGGAGTTGCCGGAATGAGTGCAGCACTTAATTTAAGTCGCCAAGGATTTAAAACTTATTTAGTTGAGAAAGAAGATAAATTAGGAGGGCGGTTAAATTCACTCTATAAATTATTTCCATATGATATTGAAGCATCGGAGTTTGTCGGAAAGCTTATTTCAAACGTAGAAAATGCAAAAAATCTAGAGATCTTCACCTCTTCAAAAATTAAGAATATAGATGGATTTGTGGGTAATTTTGAGGTAGAAATTGATAAAAGTGGTGAATTACAGAAATTAGAAGTTGGAAGTATTATTGTAGCGGTTGGTTCTACTAATTTAGATCCCGAAGGTTTGTTTAGTTATGATGGAAAAAAGCGAATAACCCAGTCTGAATTAGAAGTAAAACTAAAAACTAATGAGATATCTGTTAGGGATATTGTTATGATTCAGTGTGCAGGTTCTCGTAATGATAAACGTCCTTATTGCTCAAGTGTTTGTTGTATGAGTGCAATAAAAAATTCATTGATTATAAAACAATTGAATCCAGACGCGCATGTAACAATCTTATTCAGAGATTTATACACTCCCGGAACCGATTACGAAGAATATTATAGGAGGTCGAGAGAACAGGGAGTTGTTTTTGTTAAATATGATGCTGATAGAATGCCTAATGTAGAAGAAAATCAGATTAGAGTTTATAATGAATATATTGGATCTGAAATGTTAATTCCTTATGATCTTTTAGTCCTTTCAACACCATTAGTTGCAAATGCAGATAATAAAGAGCTTGCACAAATGTTAAAAGTTCCAACAGAAGCAAATGGTTTCTTCTTGGAAGCACATGTGAAACTGAGACCGAGCGATTTTGCTACTGATGGAGTTTACATTGGAGGTTCTGCAAAATGGCCAGTTGATATCGGCGAAGCTATTACGCAGGGGTATTCTGCCGCATCACGAGCAAGTACAATATTATCGCATAGTGAAATTGAAGTGGAAGGAGCAACATCTAATTTACCTGAATTTAACAAAAACTTATGTACTGGCTGTGAAGTATGTATAAAGGTTTGCCCATTCCATGCCATTATAAAGAATGAAGATGATGAGATTGAAATAATTGAAGCGCTTTGTAAAGGATGTGGAGTATGTGGCGCAACTTGTACCAATCAAGCTATAGTAATAAGACATTTCACTGATGATCAAATATTGTCAGAAATATATGCCTGTGGAGGTCAATAATAATGAGTTTTGAACCAAAAATTCTTGGGTTTTTGTGTAATTGGTGCTCTTATGCTGGGGCTGATTTAGCTGGAGTAAGTAGAATACAATATCCACCAAACATGAGAGTGATTAGAGTAATGTGTAGTGGTAGAGTTGAACCTAAGTTTGTTATTCAAGCTCTTGAATTAGGACTAGATGGAGTTTATGTTATGGGATGTCATATCGGAGACTGTCATTATTTAGAAGGAAATTATGAAGCAGTAAGGAAATTCGAAATGACAAAAAAATTTCTTAGCCTTATTGGATTAGAAAATAGAATTCGATTAGATTGGGTTTCTGCATCAGAAGGACAAAGATTTGGTGAGGTTGTAACGAAATTTGTAAATGATATAAAGGACCTTGGTCCATCACCTCTTAGCGGAAATAATCCTGATAATGAACTTCTTGATAAAGTAAGAGCGATTAAATTGGCAGTTTCAAGTAATAGAATGAGAGCATTGGTAGGGAGAGAACGAAAAATTACAGAAGAAGAAAATGTTTATGGTGAAAAATACCCAAAAGAACAATATGAACAGTTAATGAATAAAGCTATAAGAGATGAGTTTGAGCGCCATCGTATTTTATTAACGTTAGAACAATATTCTAAATCAGTAAAAGATATAGCAAAAGAATTAGGTATCGATCCAAGCATAGTTTTAGAACATATGTTAGTATTAAAGGCTCGAAGTCAAGTAGACTTTGGAGAAATTATTGAAAATACACCTATTTTTATACGAATTTAGGAGGAATCAAAGTATGGAAAAAGTAGGAGCTGTTATGGTTGTAGGCGCTGGTATTGGTGGATCTCAAGCTGCGCTGGATTTAGCAGATTCGGGTTATAAAGTTTATTTAATTGAGTCCACCACTAGCATTGGTGGAGTAATGGCACAATTAGATAAGACTTTCCCAACAAATGATTGTGCTATGTGCATTGTTAGTCCGAAATTAGTAGAAACTGGACGTCATCAGAATATTGATTTAAGCATTAATTGTAAAATTGAAGAAGTTAGTGGAGAAGCTGGGAATTTTAGTATTAAAGTATTAAAGAAAAGTCTATTTATAAATCCTGATAAATGTACAGGATGTGGGGTCTGTGGCCGTGAATGTCCTGTTGAAGCGATTGATATATTTAATGAGGGTTTGGCAAAATATTCTGCAACATCAGTAAAATATCCGCAGGCAGTTCCACTAGTATATGCAATTAATAAAGACTATTGTATAGGATGTGGTATCTGTCAAGGGGTTTGTAAAGCAAAAGCTGTAGAATATGACAGAGAAGATGAGAACGTTGAAATTAATGTAGGGGCTATAATTTTAGCTCCGGGTTTTGATGAATATATTCCACCAGAGGCTAACCTCTATGGTTATGGAAAGTATAAAAATGTAGTTACAAGTATCGAATTTGAAAGGATATTAAGCGCGAGTGGTCCTTATGCGGGAAGAGTTTTAAGACCATCAGATGGAGATATTCCCGAAAAAGTCGCATTTCTTCAGTGTATTGGTTCTCGAGATTATACAGGAAACGGAAAACCATATTGCTCTTCTGTTTGTTGTATGTATACTGCAAAAGAAGCAGTTATTGCTCATGAACATATGCATCAAATAAAACCAACCATTTTTAGTATGGATGTTAGAGCATATGGAAAAGATTTTGATAAATATATTATAAGAGCACAAGAAGAGTATGGAGTGAAATATATAAAAAGTCGAATCTCTTCGATAACAGAAGTACCTGAAACTAAAGATTTGAGAATATCATATGAAACTGAGGATGGCAAAATAGTTGAAGAAGACTTTCATATGGTCGTGCTAGCTGTTGGATTGAATCCTCCTAAGGATACAAAATATCTTGCTGAAAAATTCGGTATTGAATTGAATGAATTTAATTTTGCAAAAACAGATATATTCAATCCAGTTCAAACAACAAAACATGGAATTTTCGCTTGTGGAGCGTTTTCTTCACCTAAAGACATTCCAGATACTGTAACCCAAGCGAGTGCGGCAGCTGGTTGTGTTAATCAGCTTTTATATGAAAAGAAGGGTACTTTAATTACAGAAAAAACTCTTCCTCCAGAAATTTTTGTAAATGGTCAACCTCCCCGGATTGGGGTTTTTATCTGCCATTGTGGTATTAATATAGGTGGATTTGTTGATGTGCCGGAAGTAAAAAGATATGCAAGCACACTTCCAAATGTAGTTTTAGCTGATCGTAATTTATATACTTGTTCAGCTGACACACAAACCATTATAAAAGAGAAAATAGAGGAATATAACTTAAATCGAGTTATAGTCGCATCTTGTACACCAAGAACCCATGAACCTTTGTTTCAAGAGACAATAAGAGAAGCTGGCTTGAATAGATATTTATTTCAAATGGCAAACATTAGAGATCAATGTTCCTGGGTACATATGAATGAACCAGAAAAAGCGACTGAAAAAGCGAAAGACTTAGTAAGAATGGCTGTAAATAAAGCGAGAAATATTGAACCTATTGATAGAATAAAACTACAAGTGACTCCAAAAGCTCTTGTTGTAGGAGGAGGTATAAGTGGTTTGACAGCGGCATTAAATTTTGCTAGTCAGGAATATGAAACTTATTTAGTAGAAAAAGAAAAAGAACTTGGTGGATTTGCTAAACATATTTACCATACACTAGAGGGTGGTAATGTCCAAGAATTTTTAAACCATTTAATTAAAGAAGTAAGATCAAATAAACTAATTCATGTGTTTACTGGAGCAAAAATCGAAAATATTGATGGTTATATAGGAAATTTTAAGACCACAGTATATCATGGACCAGATAATGTAAAGGAAGAATTTGAACATGGTGTTGTAATTGTAGCAACTGGTGCAAAAGAGTATCAACCCTCAGAGTATTTATTTGGTCAAAATGAAAATGTAATTTTACAATCGGAATTTGAGAAGCAATTAAATACTAGCGATGAAATAAAAAATAAAAAGTCAATTGTAATGATACAGTGTGTTGGCTCTAGAAATGATGAACATCCCTATTGTAGTAAGATGTGCTGTGCCGAAGCAATAAAAAATGCGCTTTTAGTTAAAGAAAAGAATCCTGAAGCCGAAGTTGTCGTATTGTTCAGAGATATAAGAACTTATGGATTCAAAGAGAAATATTATCGACAAGCACGTGAAAAGGGAGTAATTTTCATAAGATATGATGAAAATAACTTACCAGAAGTTGAGGCTCATGATTCAAAGTTAAAAATTAAACTAAAGACTCCAAAGATGGGAGAACTTTCAATTGATTCAGATCTTTTAGTTTTAAGTGCAGGAATTGTTTCGTCGAGAGAAGAGAATGAGGAATTAGCTAAAATGTTGAAAGTTCCTTTGAATGATGATAATTTCTTTTTAGAAGCACATGTAAAACTCCGTCCTGTAGATTTTGCTACGGAAGGTGTGTTTGTTGCAGGAATCGCCCATTGTCCAAAAACAATTGAAGATTCTATTGCTCAAGCAAATGCGGCAGTCTCTCGAGCCTGTACGATTCTTTCAAAGGATGAAATTGAAGCTGAGGGAAAAACTGCTAAAGTTGATCCAACAAGATGTATTGGATGTGGAATGTGTATAGAAAATTGTGCTTATAATGCCATTGAACTTATAGAGGATCGCCGGTTCGGGATAATTGCTTCAATTAATCAAGCTTTGTGTAAAGGTTGTGGAGCTTGCTCTGGAAATTGCCGTTGTGCGGCAATTGATGTGCTCGGTTTTACAGGAGAGCAAATCTTTGCTATGATCTCAGGGAGGATTTGAAAAAATGACAATACAAACGGAAGAAAAAGCTAAAAGTGAAGAATGGGAACCTAAAATCATTGCTTTTTTATGCAATTGGTGTTCTTATGCAGGAGCAGATTTAGCAGGGGTAAGTAGAATACAATATCCACCTAATATTAGGGTTGTAAGGGTTCCATGTTCTGGGAGAGTTAATCCATATTTTATTATTAAAAGTTTAACTGATGGTTGGGATGGAGTCTTAGTATCAGGATGTCATCCAGGAGATTGTCATTATCTTACAGGTAATTTAGTAGCCAGACGGCGATTTGCAATTCTAAGAGAATTATTAGAATTCTTTGGAATTGAACAAGGGAGAGTTAATTTCATGTGGGCTTCTGCTGCTGAGGGTGAACGCTTTGCAAATTTAGTTAAAAAGGCAACCAAAATTGTTAAAGAATTAGGACCAAATAAAAAATTTGAAAAGAAATGGTGACGAGTATGGGAATAGAAACAGAAAATCAAGAAATTGAAAGTTCAATGAGAGAAATCGCAAGAATTTTACTTAAAAACAATGATGTTGATGTAATAATTGGTTATACAAAGGGAACAGTACCATTAAGTTCATCACCTATTATGATAACAAGAGAAGAAGATGTTGACAAATTAATATGGAATAATTTATGTTATGTAAACTTAGCTAAATATCTTGTCCCTCGCATTCCACAACTTAAAAATACCGAGGGAAAGGCCTTTAAAGTAGGGATAGTCTCAAAAGGATGTGTTGGAAGGGCTTTAATACATTTAGCGGTTGAAAAACAAATCGATTTAGAAAATATAAAAATAATTGGAATTCATTGTAATGGAATTATTAATCGTAGAAGGATAGAAAAAGAAATAGGAGAAAGAGAAGTTTTTGAGATTTTCGCTTCAGGAAATAATATAATCGTTAAAGGAAAAGATTTTGAAGAAAAATTTCCATACGAGGAATATATTAATGAATTATGTAAGTATTGCAAAGTTAAAGCCCCTCCAACTGATGCTGATATTAGTAAAGCGTGTCTTGGTGAATGTCAAGAAGTAAATACCATAGATGATGATTTTTCAGATCTCTCAGATTTTGAATCGAAATCACATAAAGAAAAATGGGATTATATTAAGGATTTGTTAGAGACATGTACAAGATGCTATGCTTGTCGAGAAGCTTGTCCAATGTGCTATTGTAATTTATGTTTTGTAGATCAAAATAAACCTATTTGGTTTGGAAAAACAACGGATTTATCTGATATTATGGTTTTTCACTTAGTAAGAGCCATGCATTTGGCAGGTCGATGCGTTGCTTGTGGAGCCTGTAGTAGTGTTTGTCCTATGGGTATTGACTTAAATATTATTACAAGGAAATTAGAAAAAATAGTAAAAGAAAGATTTGATTTTACGTCTGGAATAAATTCTCAAATCATGCCCCCTATGATGGATTTTAATATGAAAGATGAAGAAGAATTTATGTTAGAGGAGGATTAAAAATGGAACATAAAATATTAATGAAAAATGAAGTAGGCAAGTTATATATTGAATTAGGAGAAGAATATAATTTTTATGCTCCAGTAAAAGAAAAAGGGAATTTAGTTTTTAAAAAGGTATTGAACCCTGATGATATTGTCCTTGATTACTTTAATTCGAGAGTACCTCCGAAGGAAATATTATTCCCAAAAATGGAGGTTCTTTTTGAGTATAAAACTGATGGGAAAGATGTAACAGAAATCATGGAAAGAGCTGATTTGGATGAGCAAAATATAATATTTGGTATAAGACCTTGTGATGCGCATAGTTTTGTTCTTTTAGAGAATTTCTTTGCATTTGGAGAATTTCAAGATGAGATTTTTTTAAGGAAGCGCGAAAATTCTATAATTATAGGAATTGGTTGTAATTCTCCAAGAAGCACTTGTTTTTGCACCTCAATAGAGGGACATCCTTTTATGAAAGATGATATGGATATTTTCTTAGTAGACTTAGGTGAAAAATATCTAGTTGAAGGAATAAGTGAGAAAGGCAAAGAATTAATGAACAGACTGAAATGGCTTTCAGACGCTAAAAAACAAGATGTGAAAAAGGCAGAAGAGTTATCTAAACAAGCAGAAGAATCAATCGTAACAAAATTAGATTTAAAGGATATAGATAAGATTTTGGATCCAAACTTTGATCATCCAATATGGGAAGAGATTAGCGAAATCTGTATGGGATGTGGTACATGTTCCTTCTTATGTCCTACCTGTACTTGTTTTGATGTAATTGATGAAAATGATCAATACAATAATAAAGGACGGCGAATCAGAATATGGGACACTTGTCAGTTTTGCTTATATTCATTACATACGAGTGGCCATAATCCACGAGATAGTTCTATCGAACGTTGTAGAAACAGAATATTACATAAATTCTGTTATTACCCTGAAAATTACGATATTTTAGGTTGCGTTGGATGTGGTCGATGTATTCAATTATGCCCAGTTAATAATGATCTTAGGAGAATAATTCAAAAGATTAATAAAATTGAACAAAAAGAGGAGGAGAAAGCACGTGCCTAATCCCTATATTCCAATACTTACGAAAGTCAAAAGTATAGTTTCAGAGAATAAAGTAAATGATATTAAGACCTTAGAATTAGAGTTTAAAAACAAAGAAGATTACCAAAATTTTGATTACATTCCAGGTCAATTTGCTGAAATTAGTTTAATCGGGAAAGGTGAGTGTCCAATTGGTATTGCATCTTCACCAACAGAAGAAGGAACAATCAAATTTACTATTAAGAAAATGGGTACTGTTACAACGGGGTTTCATAATTGTGAAGTTGGTGATACTGTTGGAGTGAGAGGGCCCTTAGGAAATGGGTGGCCAATTGAAGAGATGAAGGGAAAGAATATAGTTGTCATTGGAGGTGGATTTGCGTTCTCAACTTTGCGTTCACTCGTAATTTACCTATTAGATGAGAAGTACAGAAAAGATTATAAAGATATTACCATCATATATGGGAATCGTGATGCTGGAGAAGTTCTTTATCGAGATGTGCTTGAAGATTGGAAAAAAAGAAACGATATAAAGGTTATTTTGACAATCGACCGTGAGGAAGAAGGATGGAATGAAAAAGTAGGATTTGTCGCTCCGGTTGTAAAAGAGGTTGGTCCTTCTGCTAATAATGCTATAGCAGTGGTGTGTGGTCCTCCCATTATGATTAAAACTACTATCGCGGTTTTAGAAGAATTAAACTTTAAGGATGAGCAGATTTTAAACTCGTTAGAAATGAGGATGAAGTGTGGAATCGGAAAATGTGGGAGATGTAATATAGGTAATAAGTTTGTATGTGTTGATGGTCCGGTATTTTCTTTAGCAGAACTTAAGAAAATGCCAAGTGAATATTAAATAATTTGTTAAAAAGTTAAAAATAATAAAGAAAGGTATAAAAGAATGGTTGAAGAAGTTATTCCTAAATCTTTTGAAGATTTAATAAAAGATGTACATGAACCAGGCATCTGTGGGGTCTGTGGAGGGTGTGTAAGTTTTTGTTCTGCGTCAGAAATCAAAGCAATTGAGATGTCTGAATCTGGACCTCCTAGATACTATAATAAAGATAATTGCTTACATTGCGGGATTTGTTATTTAGTTTGCCCTCAAACCCATGTTCTAGATGAAGAATTAAATAAAAGGTTTAATTATAAAGTATCAATTGGTAATTGGGCAAAAATTGCTTCAGGTCAAGCAACTTCAGACGAAATTAGAAAAAAAGCTACGGATGGTGGAGTTGTAACAGCAATACTGTCTTACTTATTAGATAAAAATCTCATTAAAGGAGCTATCGTATCAAAAAAAGAGGGTCCGTTTAATAGAGTTCCCTTCTTTGCGAAAACTAAAGAGGATTTATTAGAAGCAGCAGGCTCTCATTATGATGTTTCTCAAGGAGTTGTAAGTTTAGAAGAGTATGACTCTTTCGTTCCAACAATCACAAAGTTAAAGTCAGTAGTTGCAACAGAGGAGATGAGTATTGCTGTAGTTGGTACTCCTTGTCAGATAATGTCAATTAGGAAAATGCAAGAGTTGAGTATTTTACCAGCACATATTATAAAATATACTTTAGGATTATTTTGTAATTTAAATTTTTCTTTTAACGCGGAAGCACGTAAAAAAATGGAAGAGACATTCGATTTTTCTTTTGAAGACGTAGAAAACATGAATATTAAAGAGAATCTGATGATTACCTTAAAAAATAATAAAACAAAATATATTGATTTTAAAGACATACATGAATTTGCTAGGCCTGCTTGTTTTGCTTGCAGAGATTTTTCTAATGTATATGCAGACATAGCTTTTGGCGGATTAGGATCACCTGATGGATTTACAACTGCTATAATAAGAACCAAAACAGGTGAAAAGATCTACAATAATGCATTAAAAGAGGGTTATATCAAGGAATTTCCTGCACTTAATACATCTGTCAAAAAGTCAGAGATGCTAGCTAAAGTCATTAGCTTTGGAAAAAGGAAATATAATAGATATAAAAAGTCTTTAAAGAAAAGGCAATAAGCTTTATTTTTTAATTTTTTTTAAGAATTTCTTTTTAATCCTATATTTCAAAGATATTTCCTGTATTATAGATAGTTGCATCCAAATCAAGAATAATTTGTCCACCAGAGGCAATTTCTACAGCATTATTGATGCCTTCTAAGACTCTTTTCATCATAAAGTCATAAGCTGTAAAACAATCTTCAAGTTGATCAGACTGTTCTTCTAATAAACAATTGGATATTGCCGGTACTAATTCAGGAATAAAATCTTGACTAATCATAATCTCTTCAGCATCGATCATAGTTTCTTTTGCGATAGTAAAAGGATTCATAACATCCATTTGTGCAAACATTACTTTACAGACAAAGAGAGAAGCTTTAATTTCTCGCATTATAAATTTGATTCGATTCTTGTCATCAATAAATTTTTTAAAAGTTAATGCATTGATAATATCTTCATTGGTGATTGTATCTGCCATATCAAGTAGCTTAGTTACTCTTTCTGAAGCTCTTTTAGATGCAAGCATTAATTTAAGATTCATTAAATTCTTTTCAGAATAATCTTTATAGAAAGCAGAAAGAAAAGTTCTATAACCCTCGGATTGAGATTCATCCAATTTGTATATATTCTCCTTAAAATGGTCCATAAAATGCTTTATTATCAAAAATTTTAGTTTTAATCTATGCAATGCGAGATACAGACATACTCTTGTTTTAGTATATGCAACTACATTCCCCATCCTAAATCTGTCATGATGATCTCGTTCATACATAACGATCGGTTTTAGTTTGTTCACAACCACATCGATAAAGAATTCAATAATCCGCTCAAGAGGCTCTATATCAACCACTCGAAACATTTCTATAAGTTGCTGACTTGTTGGTTGACTCTTGGGAATTTCTTTGATCAGATCATAGTTATAATGTTCTAATAATAAAGAAGTTAGCGCCTCCATTTCTAAAACGGTACGACATGGTATAAATACTTGATTGAGGTCATTTAAAATTACACTACTTTCCGGCATGAAGTATAGCCTCCAATTTATAAATTTTAAAAGATTTCTTTTTTATTGTTATGATTAATGTAAATCATCATTAAATTTATTATCTACTCATAGTGATATTTGAAGATCAAAAGCTTGATTAACTTTTTTGGCATAGTTTGTAAAATTTTATTTTCAAAAAGATATAAATATCCCCCTCAATATCTAAAATTTGAGGTGATAAAAATGTCAATCCCTTCAGAAGATGTATTGATTCATGCTATTGGTCATAAAATTAGAAGAGAAATCTTGGAAATCTTAAAAGGTAATTCCAAAAGCTTTTCTGAGTTGTTGAATTTCTTTGATATCTCTACTGGAAAATTAAATTACCACCTAAATCAAATTAAAGGTTTTTTAACAAAAAATAACGAAAATATGTATGAATTATCTCCTTTAGGAATAAAATCTCTTGAAATAATAGATTTAATTCGGAAAGAGGTATCAGAAACAGATCAACCATATTTAAAAGAAGCTTTTTTATCTCAAAAGGATCGGTCAACTAAGAGTTTAATTGTACAGGGAATCAATTTTGGAATTGGAGGAGTTGGATTTATTTTCGCTATTACAATCTTCCTAACGGTGTTGTTTTTTACGATTCCGGACATTCCTATTTTTATATGGCCTATAATTATTACTATGTTATTCGGAGAAATAATGGGTTTAATATGGTTAATACGGGTAAGATTACGTTCCCCTGATATTATTGAACGCATTGATAAACATTTAAAAAATAGAGATTAAGTTAATGAGAATTAAACAGTTCTAAATTTTTTTTTCAAAAAAAATATTTTAAAGAAAAGATATAGGATTCTTAAAATCATCTCTTTTAATTGTTGAGACTTATTTTTAGAAAATGAATAAAAAAAGAAAAATAAAAAACTTTAAAAAAATTTGCCGATTATTAAATCGGGTATATATTTTTGATGCTTCAGAAGCATCGGTGAATTACCTGAGGACCCATCTCCTTATACTCTCTTCTAGTGACCCACATTCGATGGAATGTTTTTAGAGAGCTTAAAATTGATCCACCAATCCAAACGGAATACATACGTTCTGGAGGAGCAATAATCTTGACATCAACGCTCTCAGGAATTTGTTCTTTAATTTCTTTAGTTAAACGCTCCTTAATTCCTGGGAACATGGTAGACCCGCCGGAAAGTACAATATTACTGTAAAGGTCTCTACGAAGGTCAACATCACATTCAGAGATGGAACCTACGATAACATCGTCTAAAGGCTCTAATTCTTTACCAATTACAGAGGGGTTGAAGAAACATTCAGGTGCTAAGAATCTTTCAACACCTACATTAATTGTTTCTCCATCAGGAAGCATATAACTTTTCTCCATACCAGCTACTTTCTTGGAAAGCATCATCTCCTTCTCCGGATCAATTGCAACATAACACAACTTTTCCTTAATATCTCGGACGATTTCTTTCTCTGCAGAGGTAGTGAATGAATATCCTTTTTGTCTTAAAAGTCTCTGTAAGTAAGTTGTAATATCTCTACCTGCAAGATCAATTCTTTGGATAGCATGACTTAAGGCGAATCCTTCGAAAATTGGTACAACGTGAGAAACACCGTCACCAATATCTATAACACATCCTGTGGTACGACCAGAAGCATATAGAGACAGGACTGCTTGCATTGCAACATAAAGGGCTGGAACATTGAACGTTTCAAACATAATTTCAGCCATTTTTTCTCTATTTGGTCTAGGATTTAATGGTGCTTCAGTTAAAAGAACAGGATGTTCGCTAGGATCGATTCGCAAGTCAGTATAGAAGGTATAGTGCCAGATTTTCTCCATGGCAGTCCAATCTTCGATAATACCGTGTTCTACTGGAAACATTAATTTGAGAACACCTTTAAGCTGCATAGCTTCCTCTCCGATGTAATATTCTCGAGTATAATGCTCTACATCGGTCATTATTGACTCATATTTAGGATAGCCAATAAGAGTGGGGAATACTGAGCGAGGTTGATCTTCACCAGCAAAACCATTCTTGGAAATACCAGTTCCGTTGTCAACTACTAAGGCTTTCGCGTTTAAAAAACTTTCTTCTTCTGCCATAATTTTCAGCCTTATAATTTTTTATTATTTTAGATTTTATTTTTGATGTTTGATTATAATCCAAATGGTATTATTAATTTTTATATTTTTATCTCTATTATATTTTTTTTTAGCTATAATAATATCGATAAATTATAACAAATTAAAATTAAAAATATAATAAATTTCGCATTTATAAATTTTTTTTTTCCAATAATTAAAAATAAGCTATACAAACCCAAAAACGTTAATTTATTTAAAAAGCTATAAATTCCTTTTATTCAAATCAGCCTATAATGAAGGATTTTGAATTTACTTCTAGATTTCTAGAAAAAAATAGTGTACACAAATCCAAAACCTTTGGATGTAAAAATTTTTATATCTTCTTGAAACTCTATTAATTTGACCTATAAGTTTTTTTAGATATTTTCATAATGTATACTTAGAAGAAATAATTGCTATAGTTTTAATTTTTAATTATCATTAAAATGGAAGTAGATCCCGACTACATTAGAGAAAATTTAGATGAAATAGGAATCAAAGAAGCTAAGGCTATTCTAAGAGAGTGGATAAACAATTCAAATGATAGACATTTAAGAAAAAGAGCATTAAAAGTTTATGGATTAATAGATAAGGGTGCAGATTTCAAGTTTTTTGAACAGCTTTATCTCTCAGATGAGGATCCCACTCTAAGAATTTTAACTGGAGAAATATTAAAAGATTATTATTATTCTAATAAAAAACTTATATCTCTCTTAGATTTTACGCTTACTAATGAAAAATCTATCAACCAGAAGCTTCAAGCATTAGAGATGTTAAGTATAATTAATACTAAAAAAACACGTAAAATCATTAACGATTATATGAAAAAAATTATAAAACTAAACTTTAAGCGAGGTATTGAACTCCTTCCAAAAGAAATAATTGAACTAGAAGATTATAAAGCTATTCCCGAATCAATTTTAGAGATTTACTCTGAAATATTACTTTATGATTATTTTATTAAAATGTGTGGCTATAATGTTATACTTCGAAAAGGTTTAATAACATTATTAAACTGTGAAGGAAGTAGATTAAAAAGTATTTCAGAAATCCCAGCCATAGATAAATTAAGTAACTTAGAACATCTTTATCTTCAGAGAAATGAGATTTCTAAAATTCAAAATCTTCAACACCTTAGCTATTTAAAAGTATTAAATTTAGGCAATAATAACATTAAAAAGATTGAAAATTTAGAAAGTTTAAGAAACTTAGAGGAGTTAATTTTATCGAATAATAAGATTAAAAAAATAGAAAATATCAATCTTAAAAAACTAAAAAAGCTATCTTTAGATGGGAATCAGTTAACTAATATAAATTATTTAGACGGATTTAGCAATTTAGAATCCTTGAATTTAAGCTATAATAATATCTCTGAAATAAGTGAACTTAGAACATTACGTAAGTTAAAAAATTTGACTCTTTCTCATAATAGCATTGGAGAAATAGCAGGTCTACAAAATCTTGATAATTTAATTACTTTGCACCTTAATAATAATCTTATAACTAAGATTGATGGTCTAGGAGAGCTAATTAATCTAAAAGTTCTTAATTTGACTAATAATCGAATCGAAAAAATAGAAAATTTAGATAGTTTAGAAAATTTAAAGAAGTTAGAGTTATCGAACAATAGGATTCAGTTAATAGAAGGTTTAGATAAACTTATAAAACTCCAAGAATTATTTTTGGATAAAAATCAAATTAAATCATTAGAAGGAATTAAGGGGTTAAAAAGTTTAATTATTCTATTTTTAGAAAATAATGAAATATCTGAATTTCAATTAAAACAATTAGAAACCTTAAAAAGTTTAAATTTTATCTTCTTAAATGATAATCCACTTGATGTGAAAAGTAGAGAATTATATAAAAGATTATCTCGACTCCCATAATCAAGGATTATTAGAAAGATAATCTTCTATCCATAGATCCATAAGAACTTCATCATAATATTGAGAATCCATATAAAATTGCTTTTTTCTTATGCCAACTATCGTAAAACCTAATTTTTTATATAAATAAAGTGCGCGTTCATTATTAGAAAAACAACTTAGGATAATTTTTTCTTTATGATTTAATTTTTTAGATTCTCTTATCGCAAAATCAATTAAATTGTAACCTATTCCTAAGTCTCGATAAGAATTTTGTACGATAATTCCTAAACTTCCAACATGAGCAGCAGCATCCCATTCTGAATTTGATATTTCACACTGACCAACGATATTATAGGGTTCCTTTAATTTAGGATGAACTGCAACAGCGCATATTTCTTTTTCTTTTTTAATGACGTTAAACCATGATTGTTTTTCATAGTGAGATTTAACTGGAAAAAATACTGGAAGATAAACTCCCTCATCAACAACTTCATTAAAATTATTCCACACACCATCTATGTCTGACTCTTTGATATGTCTTATTACAATAATTTCTCCGTTTTTTAACTGTATGGTTTTCTTCATTAATTGAATATAAGTTTTTATAATTAAATTCCTTATGGTAATATTATGGATAAGAAAAATAATGACGAGCAAAAAAAAGATACTGATGAAAAAGAGAAAATTCGTGGTCTTTTTGAACAGACGACTCGTGATAAAAAAGCCCCTGTTGCAAAGGATTTAGTAGAACTGAAACATGTAGAGGTTAAAAAGCAGAAGGTTAGTCAAGAAACATTAGATCTTGCAGAAGCATTGAAACAGCAATATATTGAACATGATCAATTTGAACGCCTTTCTAATGACGAAATTACCATTCTTGAATCTTTTATTAGTGAAAGAATGTTCTTATCACGAATAGCTATTGTGGCAAATCAAAGTAGGATTCCATTAGGAGTTGATCCTTTTAAGAAAGCAGATTTAGAAAAGATTCTCGATAAACTGATTTCAAAAGGGTATATTGAAGTTGAAAAAGTAGGAGAGAGCCTTGTTTATATTATTACTGAAAGGGGAAAATATAGAATTCAGTAAAGGGGATATTTATTTTTAATCTTTTTTTAAAATCAATTTATTTATGGGAATATCTTGATATTCTTCACTTGGAAGCTCACGCCTGATTGTTAGTGGTAAAATCTTCGCTTTTAGCTCTAATAGGGCGATTTTTATCGGGTCTATTAAATTTCTGGGTTTTTCTATAAGTATAGGAGCTCCAAAGCTTAACTGTAGAGCCCGACTTCCGACAATTCTGGCTTTTTCGTATCGCGTGAGAAATATTGGACCAATCTTGACATAATCTCTAACTTCTTTATAAAGCTTACGTAATTCTCGAGATTCTAAAAAGGAAGACACGGTATAAACCATAAAATAAGTAATTAAAAGTTTAAATGTATCATGAAATATAACTTTTTTGCTTTAATAGGGATTCTATGGGATTTTTTTAAATTTCCATTGGGTATGGGTGGAATAAACTTCTCAAGAAATAAATTCATTATAATTAAGTTTTAAAAAAATATAGAAGAAAAGAGGAATTTATAGAAGGTTTAAGAGATAGTAGATTCTTCTTTAAAATATCTTAAAACTTCTTTAGTAAATAATTCTAAAACTGTGAAATGGTCCCCCATTCCAAAAATTTCAATTACAAAATGCTCGACCCCTGCTTTAATAAAATCATCAAATTGTTCTATACAATCTGCAGTGGTTCCAGAAATGACTAAAGAATCAACTAATTCTGGGGGAACATTTTCTTTGGCATAATTCATGCAAGCATTTTGAAGTTCAAGCCTCTCTGATAATGATGCTTTATAATGATCATGAAATTGAAATTCTTCAGGTATTTTTATATTATAGTCATCAAGGAATAGAGGATCTAAACAAGCAATACTAGCCATTCCACGCGCCATGTTTTTTGCAGCTTCAGGGTTCTCATTACTAATACATATAAAGATTTCAAGTGCTTTTTCAATTTCATCTATTCTCCCAAATTTTTCCAAGATTTTTAAACGTTCTTTGTACATTTTTGGACTTTGAAAAACTGGAATCCAACCATCAGCAACCTTGCCCGTAAATTCGATTGTTCTAGAGCCATTTGCTCCAATCCAGAGTTTTGGCAACAGTTTTATAGGATATTGTAATCTAGCGTTTTTCAAGTTATAGAAATTTCCAGTATAATTGACAGTTTTTTTTCGTTTTTGAGAGGATTCCCATAATAATTTTATAACTTCTACTGCTTCAAACAACCTCGTTGCGGGTTTATTCCAATCTATTCCAAAATCATTTGTATTCATGCCCTCTCCCGCACCTATACCTAAAATAAATCTATTATTTGATAATTTTTGTAAAGTAAGTGAGTCTAATGCTATTTGAGCCGGTTGTCTTCGATGTGGATCAGTTACACACGAGCCAATCTTGAGATTTTGCGTTTTCAATGCTGCTGCACTCAATAATATGGGGCAACTTGGGATTTCAGCCGTAAGCGGAGAGGAATTTAGATGATCCATCATAAATGTAGATTCATAACCAGCTTTATCACAATATTGGATTGATTTTAGGTAATCCTCGGTTTTTAATTTAAGAAATGCTGCATTGGTTCCATGCTGATATCCAAATTTAATACTCATGCTAATATGCACCTAAAAATATTTCTATATTAGATTGACATTTTCGTAGAAAATATAATTCTAAGTTATGATGCTATTAAATAAAAAGATATTGATCATCAAAATAATTTGGAGTTATAAAACGCTCTTAAGCGAGATATTTATATTAGTGCGCGAGGAGGGAATTATCCCACCAAGAAGTATTTTCTTGTTATTTGAACCCCCGACCGTCGTGATCCACATAATTAATGATTGTAGATTTACACGGTGTGAGCGTTTGACGTTTTTCATTTCAAATACATGAAAAAAGTCGTCATAACCGCTAGACCACTCGCGCATTATAGTTGGGAGTTTTATAATTTAATGAAGGATTCTTAAAAAATGATTATTAAAAAGTTATTAAATTAATTTAAGAGATTCTATAGACTCTTTTACTTTATTATATTCTTTAAAATTTTGAACATATAGTTATAAGAAAATAAGTTCTTTTGGTGATATTTGTATCTAAAAATGATATATATATTTCGCATCCTTTAATTAAAACAGATGTTATACTCAGGCGAAAGTATCAAGAAAACATCTTTATTAATTGTTTAAATTGTAATTGTTTAGTGGTAATACCTACAGGATTAGGTAAAACTATTGTAGGGTTGATGTTAGCTGTTAACCGGTTAGAAGAGGAACCTAACTCCAAAATTATAATTTTGGCACCCACAAAACCATTAGTAAATCAACATTATAAATCGTTTTTAGATTTAACAGAGATATCTCAAGAAAATTTGAAATCAATCACAGGAACTACTTCTCCAGAAGAAAGAGAAAAAATTTGGGATGATGTAAAGATAGCTTTTATGACCCCTCAAGTACTCCAAAACGATATAATTTCCAATTTATATAATCTTAAAGATGTATCATTAATAATATTTGATGAATGTCATAGAGCGGTAGGGGATTATGCATATTGTTTTATTGCGAAGAAATATATTGAAGATTCAAACTACCCGCAAATTTTAGGTTTAACTGCCAGTCCAGGATCAACAGAGTCAAAAATAAATGAAATTAAACAAAACTTATTTATAGATCATGTTGAGATAAGAACTGAAACTGATTCTGATGTGAAACCGTACATTCAAAATGTTGATAATGAATGGATAAAAGTGAAACTACCAAAAGAATTTTTAGAAATTAAGCAGATTTTAACTAAAAAATTAAAACTTATATATAAGGAACTTAAATCAAACGGGCTATTAGAATCATCAGATATAAAGAAAATTGCTAGAAAGGATTTATTAAAATTAGATAAAATAATCAATAACAGAATCTCGGGAGCTCATGACGAGAATGAGAAGTTTCAATTATTTATTGCCAAAAAATATGCGGCTAATGCTATAAGATTGTCACACATGGATGAATTGATAGAAACACAAGGAATACGAGCAATCAGTGATTATATTGTAAAAAATAAGGAGAAAATAAAAAGAAATACTGCAAATAAATCTTTAAAAGAACTATTTGCAGATAGCGATTTTCGAAAAATAATAAAATTAATAGATGCAATTCAGTCAAAAGGGCTTGTTCATCCAAAGCTTGAAAAATTAAAGGAATTACTCCATTCGCAAATTCTTGAAGATGAGCAATCAAGAGTATTAGTTTTTTGTCATTTTAGGGATTCTGTTAATAATATCGTTAGATTTTTAGAAGATGATGATATCTTAAGGGTTCATAGATTTGTTGGACAACAATCTAAAGGTTCTGATAAGGGATTGACTCAAAAACAACAAATTAATTTACTTGAAGATTTTAGGGAGGGCATTTATAACATACTGGTGGGCACTAGCGTAGCAGAGGAGGGTTTAGATATTGCTGAATGTGATTTAGTTATTTTTTATGATGTTGTCCCCAGTGCCATACGTTCAATTCAGCGACGTGGACGGACAGGAAGAAAGAAAGAAGGTAAAGTGTATATTTTAATGGCTGAAGGGACTCGTGACGAAGGTTATTATTGGGTAGAAAAAAATAAAGAAAAAGAAATGAAACAAAGTTTAAAGAAAATGAAGGATTCACTTGAAGAATCCAAAGGAGCCCAAGCCAGTATTTTAAACTTTGTTAAACAAGAATCTGAGCCACAAGCAGAAGAAAATGAAATAACTGAGATCGAATATGATCAAATCAAACTTGTTGAAAATAGGGATAAAATTGAAATTATCTGTGATACAAGAGAAACTTCATCTCCATTAGTGAGGATATTATCATTGATGGGAGTTAAGCTAAAATTAATCCAACTAGAGGTAGGAGATTATATTATTTCTGATAGAGTAGGAATTGAAAGAAAATCAGCGCAAGATTTCAATGATTCAATAAAAGATGGGAGATTATTTAATGAGTTATTCAATCTTCGAAATAATTTTGAGCGTCCAATTTTAATTCTAGAAGGAGATCCATTTAGAAACTCAAATATTAGTGAAAATGCTTTATATGGTGCAATAACTTCAATAATATTAAATTTAGGTGTTACTGTATATAAGACTAACGATACAAAAGAAACAGCTAAATTTTTATTAGAATTAGCGAAAAGGGAATATTCAGATTCCAAAGGTGAGACTAGGTTAAGATTTGACAAAAAACCTATTGAAACCTCTCTTTTATTAGAATATATTATTGCTGGAATCCCCGGAGTGAATGCTTTCCGCGCTAAAAATTTGTTAAAAGATTTCGAGACACTTCAAGAAATCTTTAACGCAGATATTGGTGATTTAATCCAAGTGGAGAATATTGGAAAAAAAATTGCTCAAGAAATTTATAAAATAAGCAGATACAAATATCGAAAAGAAAGTTAAAATATGATTAAATTAAATAAAAAACATATAATTATTTATTTTTATTATTTATATTATATTTGAAAGAAAATTAAGTTATTCAGAATCAAAACTAGGAGAATTGATAGATGATTAAATTTAAGGTGGTTGTTGCTGGAGCGAAGAATGTTGGAAAAACCAGTTTAATTAGAAGATATGCTACAGGGAAATTTGATAAATCTACATTATCAACAATTGGTGTAGATTTTGAAACAAAAAAAGTAATTGTAGATGATACTGAAATTCTCTTAAACATCTGGGATTTTGCTGGAGAAAAAAAATTTCGGCTTTTATTACCTTCTTATGTTTCTGGTGCTTCTGGTGCCTTAATTTTATATGATATCACGAATAAAGACTCTTTGGAGGATCTTCATGATTGGATGAGTGTTATTACCTCTGTACCTAATTCTCCTAAAACTAAGTTACTTGTTGAAGCAAAATTAGATTTAGAGGATCAACGAGAAATTCAAAAAGCTGATGCTCAAAAGATTTTTGATAGATATAAATTCCAAGGGGAGATATTAGGAACTTCTTCAAAAACCGGAGAAAATGTCGAAGAAGTGTTTAAACTTCTTGGTAGGGAAATATTGAACAATTCACTTAAGAGATGTTCCAATTGTGGTCGATTCTATCCCTTAGAATTGAAATTTTGTCAATATTGTGGGCAACGTACGATGGAATAAATACTATCTACTTTTTAGAATTCTAAAGATTGAATTCTTGTTTTAGGCTTACTTAAGGTTCTTAAGTTTATTGATAAATCTATATTTCTGAAATCAAATAATCACCTTTTTATAACATTTCAATTTTAAATATTCAACTTTATAAAGAGGTTTTTAATAATGAGCCTAATTGACAATTCTTTAATTAGTGTCGATCTTGAAAATTGTACTTTATGTAAAGCATGTGTAAATGATTGCGTAGCAAGATTATTTTATGTTGAATCAGAGAAACTTCATATAGTTGATGAATTTGAAGAACGTTGTATTCTATGTGGCCATTGTTTTGCAGTATGTCCTGCAGATGTAGTTAAGTTAAAAGGCTATAACGCCAAATCTAAAGAAGTTTTACCTAAAACGGAGGATATACCTGATTTCATATCTTTTTATAATCTTGTGCTGAAGAGAAGATCAATAAGGCAATTTAAGGATAAGCCTGTCCCAAAGGAATTAATAGTGAAATTATTGGAATTAGCACGCTTCTCGCCTACGGGAAGTAATACCGAAAACGTTAATTATACCGTTATTCAAGATAAGGGGAGTGTATCTAAAATTTCGAATTATATAACAATAAAGGTAAAAAGATTTATTGAGACTCTTGAAGATCCCAAAGGGAGAGAAATTATAAAAGCAAGTTTACCAAAAGAGGAATTTATTCTCGCAATTGAAAATCTTCCCAGAACCAAAAATATGTTAAAAACTATTGAAAGCGGAATCGATTTTTGGTGTTGGGATGGTCAGTTGATATTTATTCATGGTGACTTAACAATAGGAGGCATTCCAACGAATTCCGCATTAGCTGCAGCACATATTATGCTTGCTGCAGAGACTTTGGGATTAGGAACTTGTTCTTTAGGATATTTAACTTTTCATACAAACCACTCTGAAACAATTAAAAAAATGATACAGCTTCCAAAGAATCATGAAATCGGGTATTCATTAGCAATAGGGTATCCTAAGGTAAAGTACAAAAGAATTCCTAGTCGACGACCATTAAAGGTTAATTGGTATTAATTTCGGTTTGAATTTTTGATAGTATCAATAATTTAGAATAGTTCTAAATATATCTTTAAAAAAAACAAAATTCTTAAAGAAAAAACTATATTTTAAAACCAAAAGTGCCTATTTATTTTTTTACAATACTAGAAAGGGAATAAAATTGAATTACGACTATAAGAAGGATGTTGAAGAGATTTTAAAACGTTTGAATGCAGAAAATATTTCGTTTAAAGATAAGATAATCTTAGTTACGGGAGGGAGTGGTTTTTTAGGTTCTTGGGTTTGTGATGTACTTGTTAAACAAGGAGCATACTGTATTTGCGTTGACAATTTGTCTTCTGGTAAATTTAATAATATCTCTCATTTAATGAACAAAGACAATTTTCGATTTATTAACCATGATATTTCAGAACCTATTTATTTTGGACTTACACATCACCCAAAAGGGATATGTGTTGGTGACATTCAAAAGATTGATATTGTAATACATATGGCAAGCAGAGCATCTCCTTTTGAATTTAAAAAGTATCCAATTCCTATTTTAAAAAGTAATACTTTGGGTACTATGAATGCTTTAGGTATTGCAAAAGCTCATAACGCCTTGTTTTTTTATACGAGTACTTCTGAGGTTTATGGAAATCCTCCAGATGAAGCTATTCCTACTTCAGAAGAATATTTCGGTCACGTTAATCCAGTCGGTCCTAGAAGCTGTTATGATGAATCTAAAAGGGCAGGTGAAGCATTTGTAAAAGCATATGAATTACAACATAAAATTCGAACTAAAATTGTACGAATATTCAATACTTCTGGTCCAAGAATAAGACATGGTCCTGAATTTGGAAGAGTTGTTCCCAATTTTATTTACCAAGCGTTAAATGATGAGGATATAACTGTTTTTGGTGATGGATCACAAACGAGATCTTTTATTTATGTTATTGATGAAATTGAAGGTATTTTAAAAATGGTTTATAAGGATGAAGCAATTGGAGAAGTAATTAATATAGGTAACGATAAAGAATATACGATCTTAGAATTAGCACAGTTAATAAAAGAGTTAACCAATTCTAATTCAAAGATTGTATTTAAACCTTTACCGATTGATGATCCGATAAGAAGATGTCCAGATTTATCTAAAGCTAAAAAAATTCTGAATTGGCAACCCACAACCTCATTAAAAGAAGCTTTAATGAAAACTATAGCCTGGTTTAAAGATAATGACCGATAGATCTGATAATAAGAATAATGTTATTAATGAAAGAAACCAATTTGATAAATTAGTCCAAATTTCCTTAATTATTGGAATAATTGTAATTTCAGGATTCATAATCTACTATTTATTAACACCGGAACCTGGCTATGTTACTTTTGGAATATTAAATTCTGATAAAAAAGCTGAAAATTATCCTACAAATGCAACAGAAGGAGAGAATATATCATTTTATATTTCTGTAGGAAATTATTTAAAACGAGATTTCAAGTTTAAGGTAGAAATATTGAAAGGTGATAATTACACATTATTAGCATCCACCGGTTCTGTTAATGCCACTTCATTTTTCAATACAACAATAATAAGTTTAAATCATAAAATGCATTGGACATCGGAAATGTTAAATATATCCTTTTTGCAGGGATTTAACCGAATCCTAATAGCTGAGTTAAAAGAAATCAATGGTAGTCTTAAAGAAACCTTTATAGAAATTTTATGGTTAAGATTTAATATAACAACTTAGGATAAGCTCCCTATTATTGGGACTGATTCAATTTTAACATAAGGTGCCTGGAAAGCCCCATAAGTCATTATCTCTTTTGAAATAGCCTCAATTTTAGAAAAAAGATCTATTAAATTTATACCAATAAGAGTTTCATTTAAAGGTTCCTTTATTTCACCATTTGAAATTAAATTTCCTTGAAGAATTAAACCGGAGAAATCTCCTGTTGAAGTATTTGGTCTATCACCAGTATAATTTAAAAGAATTCCATTTTTAATGTCCGCAATTAACTCATCGTAAGAGTTTTCTCCTGATTTAAGAATAAGGTTTGTTATACCAATGGAAGGAACGGAACTATATGAATTTCTTGAAGCATTTCCAGTACTTTCAACACCTTCTTTTCCAGCCGTATAATAATTATGCAATAAGCCTGTTTTTAAGAATTTTCCTTTATCAATAATGGTTTTATTCTTACAGGGAACACCTTCTCCATCAAAAATAGCTGATCCTACAGCTCCATCGATTAATGCATTATCTTCAATGGTAAGATTTTTAGTTCCTATCATTGTATCTCTCTTACCTACAAGAAAGCTTCTATTGTATTGAAATGTCTCAGCATTAATCGCGTGAGCAATTGGTTTTAATATTAAGCTAATAGTTCCATTTGGTGTTAGTAATAAGGGACATTTCATACTTTTAATTTTTTTTCGATTTAAATTTCTTTTTCCATTATTTAAAGCTTTGTTAATGACATTTTCTGCATTAATGTCCTTCAAACTTCTTTCTGATTGATAGTGAAATCCAAACGTTGTATCTTTACTGATTTTATCCTTAACTATTACATTTGATGAGACGGAACATATTGTTTCCTTCCCTTTAACGCTCAAATCATTTGTATTAAATATATAATTTCTGGAAGAACTAGATACAAAGCCTCCAGATTGAGAAATGGCCAATTTATCTTCATTGCATATATTAATTAAATCTTTAATGTATGAAATAGAATCTTCAATTGTTAAATTTTCAATGTTTTCATCATAAAGATTTTTTAAATTAGGATAATTAGTAAAGGAGCGAGGCAAATTTTTGAAATCAGGATCTTCGGTTCCTGATTGCATCATTTTAGCACCGATTTTTACCATTTTTTCAATATTATTTTTTTCTAATATATTCGTACTAGCAAATCCAAGAGATCCCTTGGAATTTATTAACCTTATTGAAACTCCTCCTTCGGTTCCAAGTTCACTATTTTTTACTGAGTTCTCTTCAATTTCAATGTTTATATACTTACTAAACTCAAAGTATATTTCGGCGTCTTTTAAATTATTGCTATATTTTTCTGCCAGCTGTAATCCATATTCTGCTAATCTAGAGACATCTAGCTCATTATCCACTTAATTAAGACCTCCTACATTAATATCTGCTATACGAATATAAGGTCCCCCATCACAAACTCTTAAACTCTGACCTCCTTTTCCACATAAACCATCTGAATAATCAAAAGAGTTTTGATTACCTATTGCAGTTACTTTATTTAAAACTTCAAGAGTTAATCCAGAAAGAGAGACGTCTCTCATCATCTGTGTCTTCTCACCGTTTTCAATCTTATATGAGATCTTACACTTAAACTGGAAATTGCCTGTTGTAGGATCGGTATAACCATATTGGAAATCCTCGCATAATATCCCCTTATTAGTATCATTAATTATCTCATTTAGCTCCCAGTCCCTTGGCTCCAAATAAGTAAAGCCCATTCTAACTTGAGGCTTTGAATTACTTGACTGTGCACGTCCATGACCATTTGGGTTAACATTCATTCTTGAAGCTGTTTCTAAATTGTGTAAATAATTTTTAAATTCACCATTTTCTATAATCACCGTTTTTTGTGCAGGAATTCCTTCATCATCAATAAAGTAACTTCCATATAATTCATATGGAAGATTATATTTCCTTCCTTGTCCAAATGAGGGATTATCAATTATAGTAATTTGATCATTTGCGACTTTTTCTCCAATTTTTCCTTCTAAAATACTTTCCTTGCTTAAGACTAAATCCGCTTCACAAGCATGTCCGAATGCTTCGTGAACAAAGGTTCCTGTTAATTTAGGATCCATAATTACATCAAATTTTCCTCCTACGGGAGATTTTGCTTTTAATAAATCAACTGCTTCATTTGCAGATTTTTTACTTAAATTCGTTGCTTTTTCAGTTTCAACTATTTCAAAACCACCAATTCCGCCAACAGAATTTGATCCTTTCTGGATTATACCAGCTTCTTGAGCATAAACCACAGAATATAACCGTAGTAGATCTAGGTTCTGTGTAATATAACTACCGCTTGAATTTATAAATATTGAACTAGAATAACCATCAATATAAACAGTTCTCGTATTTTTTACTTTATTTGAATAATTAGAAGCGATTTTTTCATGATTCTTAACAAGATTGATTTTTTCTTCAATGTCTATATTTTCCACTTTCTTATTGACTTTAGCTCTAAAATTTTTTATTAACGGATCTCGCTGTGTAATTTTGAATTTATTATTTGTTAATAATTCAGACATCTTAGCTAATTTTATAGCTTTTAAAAATCCATTTAAAAGAGACTTACTATTAAGATCTTTTAAAACATAAAAACCCCAACCACCATTAACAAAAGTTCTTATACTACATTCAATATTTTCATAAGAATTTATTTCTTTACTTTTCTGGTTTGTAAAATCTATTAACGTCCCAATATTTAGTCCTGCTCTAATATCCCAATATTCTATTTTGTTATTTGAGTTTCTTATAAATTGGTTTACAATTTCATCGTCAAGAATTTTTAATTCTTCAGCAATTTCCATAATGATCGTAATCAGATTATTTATAACTTACAGTTTAAAGAATTAGAAAAATAACTTAGGTTCTTTAAAAAAATTGAAGTAGAATTGCTTTAATAGTTTTGTTTTTTAGTGTATTAACTAAATAAAAGCAGTTTTAAGGAAATATATTTTTCATTAAATTTTCAATTTCCCTTTTTTCCTTTAATTTTTTAATTAAATTGATGGCATCTAGTGCTTTACAACTTCTTGAAAATTTTATTGAATTTTTAAACTGGAAACTACGATTACATTTCCAACACTTTTTAGATTTTATCATTCTATTTGTATAGAACCATTCACCACAGTGATAACACCGAAAAAAGTAATACTTTTGAACATATGGCATAACGCATTTATAAAAGGTAAATTCATATAAATTTATTATTAGACTAAGAATTTTCTAGCTTATACAACTGATTTTGAAATTATATCATCTTTTTAATAAACTGTTATAAAAAAAATAATAATAAATTGAATATTTTTTCAATTAAAGAAGTTTAAAAAAATTAGAAGGTTGAAATGAATCATAAATTTATTAATCCAGTTGAAAATCGTTATCGTACTGAGATTGCTGAATTTTTTACTGAAGAAAAGAAATTAGAAAATTGGTTGAAAGTTGAAGCTATTTTAGCAAAAGCACATGCTGAACTAGGAAATATTCCTAAAGAAGCTGCTGAAGAAATCATGAAAAAGGCAAATTTAAGATATGTTAAATTAGAACGTGTAAAAGAAATTGATAAAGAAATTCATCATGATCTAATGGCAATGGTAAAGGCCTTAACTGAACAATGTGATGGGGATGCTGGTAAATATATACACTTGGGAGCTACTAGTTATGATATCGAAGATACGGCCATTGCATTACAATTTCGTGATGCATTAATTTATTTAGAAAAAGAATTAAAACAACTACTAAAAGAACTCATTAAGCTTATAGATACAAAAAAAGAGCTTATCTGTATTGGAAGGACTCATGGACAGCATGCAATTCCAACAACTTATGGAATGAGGTTCGGAGTATGGGCATATGAAATTGATCGCCATCTTGATAGAATAAATCAAACATTGGAACGGATTTCTTTTGGAAAAATGTCTGGAGCAGTTGGAACTATGGCTAGCTTTGGAGAGAAAGGTATAGATTTACAAAAAATTGTTATGGAAGAACTAAATCTTAGACCTGTACTAATTGCTAATCAAATAGTACAACGAGATCGTCATGCAGAAGTTTTGCTTTTAACAGCTTTAATTGGACAGTCTTTAGCTAAAATTGCCCAAGAATTTCGTATCCTTCAAAGAAATGAAATAGCTGAAATATTTGAACCTTTCAAGAAAAGCCAAGTAGGAAGTTCAACTATGCCTCATAAAAGAAATCCGCATAAATCAGAAAGGATTTGTAGTTTAGCACGAGTGCTAAAATCAAATGTAATAGTTAGTTTAGATAATATAATTTTAGAGGATGAAAGAGATCTAACTAATAGTGCGAATGAAAGGATAATCTTTATGGAAAATTTTGTACTGCTTGATTACATGATAAAACAATTATTAGAGAACCTACAAGGAATTGAATTTGATGAATTACAGATAGAGAAGAATCTAAACCTTACAAAAGGTGCTTTTTTAGCCGAAAAAATTATGGTAAATTTAGTAGATAGAGGAATAGGAAGGCAAGAAGGGCATGAGGTTTTAAGAAAAGCAGCTATCAAATCAAAAGAAGAAAATCGTTTTATGAAAGAAATTCTCTTAGAAAATAAAAAAGTTAAAGAGATCTTTAGTGAAGAAGAATTAGAAGATTTATTTGATCCCCATAATTACATCGGAACAGCTGTAAAACAAACTATGAATTTAATAAAATATTTGAAAAACAAATATGATATATAAAAATGGAGAATGAAGGAAAAATTTACTCTAAATTAGGAGTCTCATCTAAAAAAGAGGATGTACATCAAGCAATTAAGGGACTTGATAAAGGATTATTTCCAGATGCGTTCTGCAAGATAGTAGAAGATGTTAACGGAAGGAATAATTATTGTTCCATTTTTCATTCGGATGGGGCAGGAACAAAATCTAGTTTGGCCTATATGTACTATAAAGAAACTAATGATATTTCTATTTTTAAAGGGATAGTGAGAGATGCAATAGTTATGAATATCGATGATATTTTATGTATCGGAGCTATAGGAAAATACTTTTTATCGAATAATATAGGAAGAAATAGCCGTTTTATATCTGGGGAGATTATAAGCACTATTATAAACGAATACCAAATTTATTGTAATTTTTTAAATAATTTAGGGCTAAATGTGATATTCAGCGGAGGCGAAACTGCTGATGTTGGAGATATTGTTAAAACTCTATTAGTTGATGCCTCTATATTTACCACAATGAAAAGAAATGAAGTAATAGATGCTAGAAATATTAAACCTGGAGATGTTATTATTGGTTTAGCTAGTTATGGTAAATCAAATTATGAAGACGAATATAACAGTGGGATAGGATGTAATGGATTAACTTTAGCTAGACATGGTGTTTTAGCACATCATTATTTTGAGAAATATCCAGAATGTTATGATATAAATATGAATGAAAAATTAATCTTTTTCGGGAAGTTTTTACTTAATGACACTGTAAAAGATTTGAATTTAACTATAGGAAAAGCTCTACTATCTCCAACAAGAACCTATGCTCCGATATTATTAGAAATTTTAAAAAAATATAGAGGTGAAATTGATGCTATTATTCATAACACTGGAGGTGGCCAAACTAAAGTCTTAAATTTTGGAAAGGACATTAAATATATTAAAAATAATCTATTCAGAGTACCAAAAATATTTAAAATTATACAAAAATCCTCTGAAACACAATGGAGAGAAATGTACCAAGTATTTAATATGGGACATAGAATGGAGATTTACTGCAATGAATCAAATGCTAAAGAAATAATGAATATAGCAAAAAGATTCAATGTAGAGGCAAAAGTTATTGGATATTGTGAAAAATCACCTTCTAAGGGTAAAAATGTTATTGAAATAAAATCGGAATACGGCTCTTTTGAATATTACTAATGTTATTGTTTTACAACAATAAAATTTATAATTTTTTAAACTAATACTTTTTTATTCAAATAAATATGTAAAGAAGTTTTATGGTAAGAGTAAAATCTCCCCTTAAACATATTTTTCGAACAAGAATTTACTTTCTTATAGAAATACTTATTCTTATTTTTGGAATTTATTTCTTATTATTACTTATCCAATTACTTCCAATTATCATTGAGCCAAATAGTATTTTGTTTGGTCCACTGTATTTTATGTTAAGAGCTATTTTTCTTGTTCTTGGAATAATGATATTTTTATATGTCGCAAATTTTGCCCTTCAATCCAAAAGAAAATTGATTGTAGAAGAAATCAGTTCTACAAAAAATTTTATCAAGCTTTTTAGTATTTCAAAATCAAATTTTAAATATCAACTTATGTATGGATTTCTTTTATTATTTTTAGTTTTTATTCCATTGGATTTTCTACAATACTTAGTATTACCCAAAACATTAGATTTCCTTTCAATGCTACTAACTTTTTCTGTAAGCAACTCTTATTTATTAACCCCATATTTCACTTTTTTAGTATCAGTGTTAATAATTCAATTCTCTATAGCGCTCCATGAAGAATCCTTCGTGAGGGGTTTTCTTACTAATAGAGGAAGTGATTATGTTCCTAAAATGTCTGCTGTTATAATATCTTCATTTTTTTGGGGATTGCAACATTTTGCTTATATTCTACATCCTTTAGGCAGGTTAGTTCCGTTAAGTTTTCTTTTAAATTGGTTTATTCAAGCTTTTATAATTGGTATTATTCTCGCATTATTTATTTTAAGAAAAAGATGGATTTTTCCTGTGATTTTTTCTCACGCAGTTAACAATATAATTACGGCACATACGATATGGAATCATGTTCAAGGAAATGGATTCACTCAATTAGCAATCCTTGTTTATACTCCACTTATATTAATCAGTTTAACTCTATTTATCTGGCAGTTTTCAAGAATTAAAGAGAGTCTATTAAATGGATTAAAAGAATTTAAAAGCTATTTTTCAAACGATAAGAGCATTAAAGAAACAAGTATGGATAAAATAATAAGGATAATGTTAGACTTTTTATTTGGATTGATAATATTTGCTGTAGCAATTATTGTATTATAGCGGGTTTATAGATTATGGTAAAGTACGGAATCATTTCAGATACACATATAACTATAAAAGATGAACCAAATAAAATAAATGATTTGTTAGATCAGTTAAAAAGAGCCTTTAATGATGTAGATGAAATTATTCATGCGGGAGATATTTGTGATGGATTCTTTTTAGAAGAACTACAAAAAATAGCACCAACTAGATGTGTAAGGGGAAATTTGGATAATCTTAATGGTGTAGATAAATTCATTAGCTTTTCTATTGGAAATTACAATGTGGGAGTTATTCATGAATTACCAAATGATCTGGAGGATTTTTTTAAAAATAATAATTTGCATATTCTCATATATGGTCATACTCACCAACCTCTTATCGAAGGAACTCCATATAATACTCTATTGATCAATCCTGGAAGCCCTACAAAGCCTAAAGCACCCCCTCAAAAAAAAGGCTTTAAAAAGCCAATAGCAAGACCAAGTGTTATTACTATAAACATTGATGAAAATAATATATTATCAACATTTCTTATCAATTTGAAAAACAAATAAGTTAAAATTAAATAATAGATAGTTCATATTATTTATACAAAAACAATTATGCGACAATTATTTTAATTATTATATTAAAAATTATTGAGTGATTTTATCCAATGGTAAGCCGTCTTGAAATGGTCCTCAAAGAATTAAACGAAAATGGAAATTTTAGAGCTTCATTATTCTCAACATCAACAGGATTAGTATTAGCATCCCAAAAGGCGGACGATGTCGATGAACGCGTAATTGCAGCTATGGGTAGCCTTCTTAGCGATGCGGCATACAAAGCATCTGAAGAATTAAGTTTATCTCAGCTTTCAAGTTTAAAAATCAAATACTTGGATGATTTTATAGTTTGTCGAAATATTATTATGCCGGACCAAAAAACGCAATTTCTTCTTGCAGTACTTTCAAAAGTGCCAGAATCTGAAGATATTGAGAAATATTACGACCAACTTCTAGATTGGGCTGAAGAGAATAGCCGGGATGACCTTGAGAAACTTTCTTCTATTTGATTGTGTAAAAACTTCTTAATTCTAATCATTATAAATAAATTAGACGATTTATTAATAAATTAGAAATGTGAAATTTAATTGCTAGAATAGCAATTAAAAAAATATGAAAGCTTCTTTTATAAATAGACATGGAGATTTAGAAGAACTAAAAGTTGGAGAACTTCAATTACCTAAAATCAATCCAAATGAAGTATTGATACGAACTAAATTCGGAGCACTAAATCATATTGATATCTTTTTAATTAAAGGTTGGCCTGGCCTTAAGCTCCAAATGCCTCATATACTAGGAAGTGATGGAAGTGGAATTATAGAAGAAATCGGATCTGAAGTGACTTCATTCAGAGAGGGAGAACGAGTCACAATAAATCCTGGCCTTAGTTGTGGAAAATGTAAATTGTGTCTTTCAGGTCAGCAAGTATTTTGTAAACACTTTTCTATAATGGGAGAAGATGAGTGGGGTACTTTTGCCGAATATTTTAAAGTTCCAGAAGTAAACGTTTTAAAAATTCCTGACAACTTTCCCCTTGATAAAGCAGCAGCAGCGCCTTTAACATTCTTAACTGCCTACAGATCGCTTGTGACTCAAGCTAATGTGAAACCAAATGAATTTGTATTTATACATGGAGCAGGAGGTGGAGTTTCTTCAGCAGCAATACAGATTGCTAAGTTTTTAGGAGCTATAGTTATAACTACAACAAGTAGTAATGAAAAAATCCAAAAAGCAAAAAGATTAGGCGCTGATTATGTTTTAAATTATAATGAAAATCCTGATTATGATAAATATGTATTTACTGAAATAACGAAAAGACAGGGAATAGATGTTGTTTTAGATAGCATTGGAAAGTCCACCTTTCAGAATAGTTTACGTTTATTAAAGCCAGGCGGTCGTTTGGTGACACCAGGAAGTACGACGGGTCCCCTTACTGAAATTGATTTAAGACAAATCTTTTGGAAACAATTAACAATTATGGGATCCACAATGAGTAATCAAGGAGAATTTAGGGAGGTAATGAATTTAATATTTAGCAATAAATTAAATCCAGAAATAGATAAAATATTCCCGATTGAAGAAATAGTTGATGCTGAGAAATATTTAAGTGAAGGAAAGCAATTTGGAAAATTATTAATTGAAATTTCTTAAAAATATTTCAAGTAATCGATTTATAAAAATCTAACATAACATTTGCCAGTTGATCTTCATAACCCCAATAGAAATGGTCTGCTCCTTCAATTATAACATATTTTTTTGGATTTTGATAAAATTCATAATGAGACTTAAATCTACTATAATTGGCAATATCATCTCTGTCTCCTTGTATAAACAATTTTGGTTTTTCAGTTTGAGCTAATTCCTTATATTTAATACCCATAAAATCCCAGGGAAATGAAATTGCACAATAACCAATGACTTTTTCAGAATAATTAACAGCAGAACATCCTATTGCAGCTCCATATGAATAACCACATATAAATATTTTTTTAAAATCCTTTTGATTCATTAAATAGTCAATACAGGTTTTTACATCAGTTAATTCGCCACTTCCACTTGTATGTGACCCATTGGATTCTCCTACTCCTCTAAAATTAAATCTTAACGCAGAGATTTGGTTTTGTGTTAATAAATTAAATATAGCTGACACAACATTATTGTACATATCACCTCCAAATTGAGGATGGGGGTGACAAATCAACACAATTGGATGAACGGTGTTTTCTACTGATTGAAAATATTCTGCTTCTAATTTTATCTCATTATTTTCAATGAAAATTTTCTCTACTTCTACCATAATCTTAATTAATTTTTAATCTATAATAATAATACTATTGAATAATCTGCGAAATTATGACATACAATAGATTTATTATTGAAAGGAAGCTAAAAGAATTCCTTGAAGAAGATTGTAATTTCAAGGATGTCACTTCAAGTATTATTCCTAATGATGCAGAAATATCGGCTAAAATCTTGGTAAAATCTCAGGGATATGTTTCAGGGTTAGAGGAGTTAAAAGTATTATTTGAATTATTACATATTTCTTCAGAATTCTTAAAAAAAGACGGGCAGTATGTGGAAAGAGGAGATATTATCGCAAAATTAAATGGAAAAGTTCA
Organism: Candidatus Hodarchaeota archaeon; assembly: GCA_048887165.1. Lineage (GTDB taxonomy): Archaea > Asgardarchaeota > Lokiarchaeia > Sigyniarchaeales > SOKP01 > SOKP01. The sequence goes on from JBHLJZ010000018.1 coordinate 36,922, forward strand.
TAATATTTTATTAGGTGAGCGAGTTGGACTAAATTTAATTACTCACATGAGTGCAATCACAACAATAACGAGAAAGTATGTTAATATTGTTAAAGACTCTGGTAAAAATGTTAAGATAGCTTGTACAAGGAAAACAATACCAGGACTTCGTATTTTTGATAAAAAAGCCGTAGAAGTGGGGGGAGGCGACACGCATAGGTTTACCCTTGACGATATGATCCTTTTAAAAGACACACATTTAAAATTTTATAGAGGAAATGTAGAAAGATTGCTTAAGGATATGAAAAAAATTGTTAGTTTTACAAAAAAAATAGAGATTGAAATTGAAAAAGTCGAGGATACTTTAACTGCGGCAAAAAATGGAGCAGATATTATAATGCTTGATAATTTTACACCAGACGAAGTGGATGACGCTATTTCTTTACTTAAAACCAATAATCTTAGAAATAGGGTGATTGTCGAAGTTTCTGGCGGTATAAATCAAGAAAATTTATTAGATTATGTAATAGCTGAACCGGATATTATAAGCTTAGGATTAATAACACAAAAGTATGCTGAATATATTGATTTCTCTCTTAAATTTGATTAATTAATTGGTTTTAGTCTAATACAATTTCATGTATTGAACAGAGAACGTCTTTTATTTTTGCTATATTATTATAAAGATCTTTAATCATACCAAACTCTCCAACCGCTAGAATGATCTCAATCTTCCTTTCAGCTATTCTCCAATCAGTTATTGCTTTTATAATTGAATGAAATGAATGATATAATTCAGAGAGTTCATCTGCAATTAAATCTTTAAAAGGATATACTAAATTGATTGTCATTATTTTATACCCTTCCAAATTTTCGAAGCTTTCATGTTTTTCAATAAACTTAATTATAGCATCTCTTAAAGCTTCACTCTTTGAGCTAAAACCACTTTCATATCTTACTTTTTCAAATCTTTCTAGCAAATCTTCAGAGATTTGTAGTGAAATAATCTTCATATTAGTTATTAATATTTTTTAATTTAATTAAGATCTTTTTATGATTTAAAGTGTTGTTTATTAACTAGTTCAACTATCCTAATACCATTCTGTTCAGCAAATTCAAGATACGATTCAGTAGAGCTGAATAATAGATCAAAAATATTTTGAAATTTATTCGATAATCCAAATTCAATTATAGATACTAAAGAGCTGATCGCTAGCTGCATTTTTTAACTATTAACCTTTCAATCTTTAAACATTTTCCTTGAACAATTAGAAAATAGTCTTTGGAACATTTTGTGAAATTTCTCTAAGCCTTCTTCAGGTAGTATATATGGTTGCCCAATTAATAATGAACCCCAATAGGTTTTAGCGAATTTTTCAACGAATTCTGCATTCTTTACTGCATTAGCAACTGATTTACTGCATACAATTACACCATGGTTAGCTAATAAAGCAGCATTTTTAAAGCTTAAAGCCATTAAAGCCGCATTCGCGATATCTTCTGTATGAGCTTCGCCATATGGAGCAATATCGATTGACCCTCCTAAGTAAACAATTTGTTCTTCCATAATAATTGGTATATTTTTTCTTACAACTGAAAGAATTGTGGCGAATGTTGAATGAGTATGAATTACACACTGTACTTTGGGTCGAGAATTATAAATCGCTACGTGTAATTTTACTTCTGTTGAGGGAAGCTTTCCAGAACTAAGTGGAGTTCCATCAAAAGCCATATGGACGATTTGATCTGTTGTTAATTTATCATATTGATTACCTGTGGGAGTAATGAATAATTCTTCTTCTCTTCCATTTCTGACACTTACATTTCCCTCATTATTCTCAACTAATCCTTTTTTAAAAATTGCTTTTGCTGCTTCGACAACTTCTAATCTCAGTTGTTCTTCTTTATTTATTTCCATAATTAAATAAATTAAAAATGGGTTAAAAATATATTTTTAATTTAAAAATTAAAAATTCCATAATAAAATTATCTTAAATCAATCTTACAAGAAAATAGAATATTAAATTAAAAATTTCTAATAGTGTGAACTTTTAAATTTTTTCCAAGAAAATTTCCTTTATTGTTTTTGATTTTAATACATAAAAATTTGATATGATGAATAGGATCATTTTACATTGCGATTTAGATTGTTTTTTTGCTGCTGTTGAAGAAAGAGACAATCCAGAATATAGAGGAAAACCGGTGATTGTAGGAGCTGATCCAAATAAAGGTAAGGGGAGGGGGGTTGTAAGCACATGCAACTATGAAGCAAGAAAGTATGGACTCCACTCCGCTATGCCCATATCAAAAGCTTTTCAGCTTTGTCCACATGGAATCTATCTTCAACCTAATTTTAATAAATATAAAGAAGCTTCAAACAAGGTAATGCAAATATTAAGTTCCTATTCCTCAAAATTCCAACAAGTAGGTATAGATGAAGCATATATGGAATTAACAGGACCAAATTGTTCTTTTGGACAAGCTAGAGACATAGCTAAAGAAATCCAAAAAAGTATAGCTGATCAAGTTGGTATTACATTATCTATAGGATGTGCTCCAACTAAATCGATAGCAAAAATTGCTTCTGATTATAATAAGCCAAGTGGAATTACTATTATTGAACCCGAAAATATCGAAAGATTTTTGAGTAACTTGGATATTACCAAAATTCCTGGTATTGGAAAAAAATCTAAAATGTATTATATGGAAAAAGGAATAAAAGTAATAGGGGATATTATTAAGACCCCTTTATATAAAATGATTGAAAAGTTTGGAAAGAATGGGGAATGGATTTGGAAAGTAGCTAATGGGCTAGATAATAGAGATGTCAAAGATTTTCATGAGGAAAGAAAATCCATTAGTAAAGAGAGAACGTTTTATGAAGATACAGAAGATCTAGGAGTGATTTTGTCCAAACTAGAAGAAATTAATGACAGAATTCATAAATCAATAACTAAAAATAATATTTTCTATCGAACTATAACATTAAAGATAAGGTTGGAAGGTTTTTTAACATTCACTCGTTCAAAATCATTACCTTTCCCTATTCAAAATAAAAAAAAAGTTATGGAAATTATTATTGATTTATTAAATGAATTTACAAAACTTAATAAGAAAATTCGATTAGTTGGTATAAAATTATCAAATTTACAAAAATACACAAATTTTATGCAGACTTCTTTGATTCAATTTGTAAAAACCTAATTATCCATCAAAAAAATTATTCTACAAGTCTATTCTCCTTGATAATATTGAGAATTTCTTTATGAAAAAGTCCATTTGACGCAACACAACCAGGCGCACTGATTATGCATTTTTCATTTTCAAATTTTAGAGGATTTCCATTTAAATCTGAAACAATACCCCCAGCTTCTCTTACTAATAATTCCCCTGGTAAAAAATCCCATGAAAAAGATTGATTAATACTCATAGGTTTTATATAGAGATCAGCATTTCCCTCTGCTATCATACAAAACTTAGCCATACTGTCCATTTGAATAAATCTTTGAATACCACATAATTTAGCAAATTTCATTACCCAAGGCTTATCATAATGTAAGGAATGACACATTAAAGATGTTTTAATGTCTTGATGTTTGCTTACTTTTATGGGTAATGGAGAATTATTTCCATATACCACCTTTGCTCCTTCATTTTTTTCAGCAAAAAAAATTGCACTGCCTTTTTGGTTGTAATTTGGTATTCCAATAGCACTTAAAATTAAATCTGATTTAACCATTAATCCTATTCCAATCGCGTAAGATAATCCTTTTTGAAATCCTATAGTACCATCAATAGGGTCAATTGTCCATTTTCTTTTAGAATTTGGACCTCGATAACTTAAGTAATCTCTAAATTTTGCGTCGGTATTTATACCTGTTGAATTAAAACAATCTTTAATGATGTTTTCTACATTCTTATCAAATAATGGGCTAACATCTTCTTCTGCAATTATTTGATCTTCTGGAAAATTGTCTTTTAGTTTGGATATAATATAAATCTGGGAAGCATAATCAGCTAAAGTAACAGGGGAGTCATCTTTTTTTTTATATGATTGAAATTTTTTGGTTCTAAACCATTCTGTAATTTTAATTGCTTCCTTTATAAGATCAAGTGCTATTGTTAATTCTTTATTATAACGAGTCATCTTTTTTAAAAATTAAAAACATAGTTCTTTTTTTTTAATTTTAAGATGTTTCTCCATAAATTAAAATAATTTAATAAAATAAAAATTATGAGCAACTTAAAGATTTTGAATAAATTATTAATTTATTTATTTTTAACTCAAGATATAAATACAATTTCTAATTACTAGTTTTTATGTCAGAATTAGTATTTATTGGTATGACTTTTGAATCCTTTATTATAATTATTGCTGTGATATTACTTATATTAATATTAAAGAAGTATTATGAGAAACGCCATCAATTAACTCTATATCTGTTCTTGATCTTTTTATTCTATGTAATAGCAATAGTATTTTCATGGTTATCGAAAATCTTAGTTTTATATTCTGGAATTGAGTATGTTTATAACCAAGCTGCTCCCGATCCAGGGACTGTTTTATCATGGATATTGCTAAGGATAGCTGATTTTCGATTGAGTTTTGTTTTTCTCTCAATTGCGATATTTCTTTCTTATATATTGAAAGTTAATGTGTTTGAAAAAGGATATAACAATTTTCTTAGGATAATTGTAAGCGTTTATGCATTTATCACGGGAGGTTATTCTCTTATAGTTTATCAAAGAGGCAATACCTTACTGGATGCAATTGCGTTTTTGTTAATTTTTCTATTTATGGCAGGTATTTACATTCCATTCTTCATTAGATCATATGAATCATATAAATCTTCTGGTGAGCATGTAATAAAAAATGCGTTTTTTTCATTAGCGTTGATGTCTATATTTTTTATATTGGTCCCTTTAAACTTTTTAGTTGATAGAATAACTATTTTGTTGGGTGGACCTGGTTTTTCGATTTTTTACTTTTTAGCATGGATTTTTGTCATATTAGGAATCGTAGGGGCATATTTTGGATATATAAAACCTAGAGTTAAGTGAATTTTCTATAATACTTTTTTTATTTTAAAATTAAATGTCTATAGAAAATTTTGGTGTTATTATTGGTAAAAGTATTACAAGACATCTGGATATTAACTGAAAATGGTATTGTTTTATTTCACCGTGTCTTTAATGAAAAAGTTGATGATCAATTATTCGGAGGACTTATGGCAGCTTTAAATTCATTTGCTGAAGAATTAGTAAAAACGGGATTATCTAATTTTGAATTACAAAATAAGCGATATACTATCATAAAAAAGAATAATATATTATTTATTGCTAATTCTTCTAAAAACGTTAAAGAGAAGAAAGTCGCCGAAGAATTGAACACTATTATTGCAAGATTCTTTGAATTATATCCACTTGAAATATTAAAGAATTGGGATCATGATGTAAGTATATTTTCTGATTTTGAAAAGGAAATTAAAAGTAGTCTAGAAGAAACTGTTAAAAAATTACAAGATGCTTTTTGGTAAGGTTTAATAATATTACATATTATTAAGGTTTTTAACTTGAAATCTCTCAATATTTAATGTCTCCAAATCAATTAATGCATATATAAGGTACTTTTCGTGAAAAAGTGATTGACCAGGTTGAATACAGAGAGTTTCATTTAGATAGGCATGCCACTTGCCCGAAGTCTCGGGAGATTCATGAATATGACCATGGAGTGTTAGTAACGGTTGATATTTTGAAATAAAATTATAGATCGCTTTTGAACCGACTTTTCGACCATCATAACATACATCAAGCCCCATATTAGCAGGTGGCATATGAAATATATATATAGTATTTCTTATATCATCTGGGATTATTAAATTATTAAGTTCTTCTTCAATTGTTGGAAGATTTGCTACATAAGAGGACCAATCCGGAATCTTTTTCCAACCATTTAAACTAGAAATCATAGCTGTGCCAAATTGTTTTGGAAAGGTGAAATTTTCAGTATCTTTCCGGACTCTATCTTTTAGGACGAATGGCAGATCAGTTACCAGATTCATCCCTATGAATTCATACTTTTGAAGTTTAAATCGGCGTTGTGCGATTGAAATAACATATTTATATTGATTACAGATTTGATTAAAAAGTTCATCGAAGATTAATAAATCATCATTTGCTAACATTGTTATATAGTAAATTTTATTATCATTAAACTTTGAAAAATAAGAGTCAAGATAGTTTTTGATGAATTTATCTTGATTTAAAAAATCTCCGAAAGGTAACATATCTCCACCATTGATTACAATATCTACTTCAAGATTTTCAGCAACCTCGAAAATCATCTCGTATTTCCAGCGAGATCCGTGGATGTCTGTTGCATAGAGAATTTTCATATAATTATCTATATCTCAATTTATTAATCTTTTATGGAATATAACCTAAAGTTATAATAAAAGTTAAACTTTTGAACTTTATATAGACGCAAAATATATATTTATTGGAATTTCAAAATGAGCGCTATTGGATTTGTGTTTCTGTATAATAGGAATATAGGAACTCCTCAAGATGTTTCAAAAGAACTTGGTAAATACTTTCCATATATAACAGAGAATCTCGTGGAACAAGATTTATTAGGATTACCTGAATTGAAAGAAGTTATGGATTCAAAACAAATTTACTGGGGGGGAATAAGAGAACATTTTAATGAATTCCTTAATAATGAAGAACTGATTGGTCAAGTTGCTTGGAAAGTATTTAAAGATAATTCTGGAATTGAACCTTCAGAAGAGATAAAAATATTAATTTATGACGAAAAAAAATCTCCTTGGAATTTTAGCTTAATAGTTTGTGTTATTTACAGTTAAAATTTCATTAACTAGATTTTAATCTTTTTTAAGTTAGATTAATCTCTAGAATATGTTTGATTTCATTAAGATAATAATTAGATTGAGATTTATACTTTTCAGATAATTTAATTTGTTGAATCTTCCTGCTTTTTTCGAGCTCAATATTATAACCCTTAAGTAGAAAAAAAACGCAATATAATTCTATTTTTTTGTAAAAATCTTTATCAAGTCTATAGGATTTGGAATATGCTTCGTAGAATGAATTACGTAAATATGGCTTATTTATTAATTCATCCTTGTTTTCGTAGTCTATCTCTAGCTAAAACTATTTTCTCCTTTCTTCA
>JBHLJZ010000019.1:0-4372 GCA_048887165.1 Candidatus Hodarchaeota archaeon
GCTTGGACATTATTATGGTGTTCCAAATGGTATTTTAGGCGTTCTTCTTTCTGGATTTCTTGGATGGTTTTTGGGAAAAAGCCTATTGGAAACAAAAGGATTCTTCTGGGCATGGTTAATACACTTTGTTCCGGATATTATAATTTTTTCCTTCTATGCCATATCTGCTGCTTAAATACAAAATCCAATTTATAAATAACAATTATGATTCTGTTTTTTTTTTTAATCTTTGTTTTTTATAATTATGGTGTCTTAGTGTAATATCGTATAACCATTTATGAATACTTAAACTTTTAACGTTTAAAATAGGTTTAGTCAAAATTCTAATTTCTTTAATTTTTGGTATTAAGATAATTACAACTGTTATTCGGGTAATTCCAGATAACAGAAATATGAAATGGTAAGTGTTAATAAAGGTTATTGGAATAAATCCAATAAGAATGCTTCCTAGAAAACCGCCCAATACTGTAGCTATTCCGATTAAAGAATTATATAACGCTATATATTTTCCTCGCCTTTTTGAAGATATATTGTCGTATATAAAATTAGAGGTTGCTAAATTAAAAGCTGTCCATGCAATACCACTAAAAATCTGGATCCCTAAAAAAATTTGAAGAGGCGTTCTATAGATTATCCAAAAAAAAGGTAAAAAAGGAATAATTAATGCTCCTATTCGAAGTAACGTCACATTGCCGAATTTATCAGAAAGTCTCCCCAATAATGGGAATGTGAAGAGTCCTACTAAAGTTGATGATATATTTATAACAATAAATAATGAATACTCGAATTTCAATTGAGTTAACATATAAACAGAAAAAAATGGTTTAGCAATCCATTGACCAAATGTTAGTAGTGAAACAAATAATGTGAATCTGCCAAAATTGGTTTTTGGGAGCTCTTTAATGAACTGAGCAGTTTTTATATGGTCTGTCTTCTTAAATAGGTAGGGAGGATAATAATGTTTAGTAAAGAGGAATGCCGAAATTAAGCGTGTAACAAGACCAACAATAAATATTAGAACAAATCCAAAAAGTAAGATATTTTGAAAATTAAACCAATCTAATAAGAAAGATAATAAAATTACATTAAATATTGCTACAGATTGAGTAATTAAATTTCGTTTAGCAAAATACCTACCCCGAAAGTTATCAGGAACTATATCACCCATCATTGAAAACCATGGTGGCGTCATAATTCCCACAAAGAGCATATAGGCGAGAAAAACAGCTATTAATATCCAAGGAAGAGTTGATTGAAGTATATCTAATTGATATAAGATTACAATTATTAAAAATAAAGGCCAAATACTAGCTTGACCTAAAATCCCAGTTAAAAGAATGCTCTTTCGAGATTTAATTTCAGTTTTGCGTGATCCTATTATTTGTCCAATGGGTGATATTAAATTTCCTAATGAAGTAAACATACCTACTTGAAAAGGTGTAGAATTAATGCTGAGGGAAAATGGTATTATATAATTATCAGCTAAAGCACTACTAAAGACTCCAAAAGATCCTTCCGCAATCGAAACTTTCATTGTTTTTTTTTTGAGTTTATCTTCAAACTTAGAGTCAATGTCATCTGATGAAATCGAATTAGTATTCACTTTAATCCCTATCAAGTGTATTAAATTAGTAAATAGAAGTATTTGAATTAATTAAAAAATTAATATATTTCTTTTTTATAGCTAAATTAGAAGGAGAAAATTTATATAGCCGAAATCATTCAATCTAAAATTAAGAACATAACGAAATTCTAATTTTATAGGATATTTTAAAAAGCAAGAGTATCTCCTAAAAATTTTCGTTTTGTTGTTAAATTTTTGGATTAGAACTATAAAAATATGACTCTTTTTTATATCAAATAATTAAAATAAGAGAGGTTATTAAAATGATAAATAAAGCAGAATTTGAATATAATAAAACCCTAAATAAGACAACTGAAGAAAAAGAAATATTTTTCGCACAAAATGTAGAAAATTCATTTAATTCAGAAACAAGTGTATCAAAGTCTACAAAAACTTCTGATGAAATCCACCATTTTTACGATTTTCCAAAATATTATGACATGGCGTTCACTAGAGATGTAAAGAGTGATGTAAGTTTCTTTAGTAGATGTTTTCAACAATACACTGATTTAGAAGTTAGACACGTTTTAGAACCTGCTTGTGGTCCTGGTATGTTTTTAGAGGTTCTACCTCAATTTGGTTATATTGCTTTGGGATATGATTTAAATCCTGCAATGGTCAAATATTCTAAAGAAAGAATAAATAATTGCGGTTTAACTTTCGATGAGGCCGATGCAATCGTTGGTAATATGAATAGTGTACAATTTAATGAGCAATTCGAAGCGGCTATTATCTGTATCAATAGTCTGGGATACTTAAGAAGTAAAGAGGATATTACTGCACACTTTAAAGCAATGGGGAAGTCAATAAAGAAGAGAGGAATTTACATCGTTGAACTAAGTTGTATGTGTAACGATTTTAAGAATGAGAAGAAATTGGATGATACTTGGTATATAAATGATAAGGATATAGAACTTGAATTAACTTGGGTAATTAACTGGTATGATATAGAACATAGAATAAGACATGTTGATTTTCGCATGGTTGTAAATGAAAATGGAAGAAATTTTATTGTAGAGGAAGCTCATGAACTCCGTTTATGGTTATATGATGAATTCAAGAAGTTTGCAGAAAGTGGTGGATTCGAAATAGTAGGCATTTATAATCAGAGATATGAACTTATTCCAGAATCTATTCCAATTAGTGGTGAATTAGGGGCTTTATTTTTTATTCTGAAAAATGTAAAGAATCAAGATTAATTCCTTTTTCAATCATTATGTTTTCATTTTAAAAAAAAAAAATTAAAAATTTGTAGTAATAAAACCAAATACAATAAACATAATTAAGCCTGTAATTAAGTTTATCGCCCCATAGATATAATATGCTCTAATATATTTTTGGCTTAAGAACATTAAATCAGTCATATACCAGCTTACTAAACCACCCACTCCCCAAATAACTATATCAGTTACTATATTTGGAGCACTATCAAATTTAGTTTTAACGCCAACGAAATAAAGAAGTGTATTTTCAACAACTTCCCATAATCCTGCTACTATAATTGTAATTACCCAGTAAATAAGCAGCTTTTTAAAATCTGGGGGTGTTAAGGGATCTCCAGGATTATTAGGGAGATTTCTAATGATAAAGCCTATTGTGAAGCATAAGACGAATAGTGCAATTCCAACAAGAAGGTGTCCAATTGTCCAATAATCAAACGATGCAGTAGAGATGTTTGTTTCATCTAATGCGATTACAGGAAAACCAAAGATAGCAGCCACAACAGCAGTTATAATTAAAATAATTATAAAGCTAATAGCCATTAAAAGTGGTATAAATCTTTTATCCACAATTCTCACTCTTGTATTTTTTTAGTTTTAATTGAATTTCATTTTAATTATCAACTAAATAAGAATCCATTTAATTTATAACTTGATGGTTCTTCTTCATTATTATAAAAATATTTAATTTAACTAAATGTATTTAAATTATTGAGGGAAAAAAAATGGATGTAAAAGATATCAAAGGACGTCCCCAAATCGATTCAATTAAATCCACGGGATACATTTTATGGAAACACATGGATGGTTTTCATTTACATTGGACAGCAAAAGGAAAAAAAACAGTTAAATTTCAAGGAGAAGTAAGATGTGAAAGTAGAAGAATGATTATGAAAAGAGAAGGAATTAATATTGGAGATAGAATTGATGAATTAGAAAATAATATAATTGAATGGGAGAGTAGTATACAAAATCAGATAGGTGGATTTGTTTTCCTTACACCAGGAGGTTTTGAGTTGGAATTAAAAATCAATAAAAAAAAAGTCAAACCAAAAAATATTTTTATAGGATTTAAGATGATTCATCCAAAGAGCAATCCCTTCAAAATAACTAAGGAGCTTGCTGAAGAGCCCGTATATGAACCAAAACCAGAACCCGTATATGAACCAAAACCAGAACCCGTATATGAACCAGAACCAGAACCCATATATGAACCAGAACCAGAACCCATATATGAACCAGAACCAGAACCCGTACATGAACTAGAACCAGAACCCGTATATGAACCAGAACCAGAACCCATATATGAACCAGAACCAGAACCCGTGTATGAACCAGAACCAGAACCCGTGTATGAACCAGAATCTGAATTAGTATCAAAATCAGAAGATACACTTGAAAAGAGCATTACTGCATGGTTAATTCAACTCAAAACTTATAGAAAGGTTTATGAACCAGAACCTATCTATGAACCAGAACCAGAACCTATCTATGAACCAGAACCAGAACCTATCTATGAACCAGAACC
>JBHLJZ010000019.1:4472-42368 GCA_048887165.1 Candidatus Hodarchaeota archaeon
CTATCTATGAACCAGAACCAGAACCTATCTATGAACCAGAACCAGAACCTATCTATGAACCAGAACCAGAACCTATCCATGAACCAGAACCAGGATTAACATCAAAATCAGAAGATACACTTGAAAAAAGAATTACTGCATGGTTAATTCAACTCAAAACTTATAGAAAAGTCTGAATTTCATTAAAGCAAAATCATTTTTAACTATTTTAATTTTATATTACTTTTTGTTTGTTTAAATTCTGATTGAATTCAAGTTTATATAGATGTACTTTATTACCATTGGATTTATCTATCCAAGGTATTATTCCTTTTTCAATATTATAGAGATTTGCATCAATACCAATCCAATTTAGATTTAAATCAGAAGCACATTTTAATACAGTTCCTAATTGAGAAAAGCAATCAATTATAAGGTCGTTTTTTATACAAGTTAAATATAATAATTTTTTATACAATTTCTCTGGACGAAATGGCATATTTATCGAAAGAGTAGGATGATCCTTTAATTTGATAAGTAAACTTTGAATAGAGCCAAATTGACCAGTATTAAGCCATAAAGAATTTGGTGTTGTTCCCCCATTCCCTGTTTTTTTAAATTCATCCATCCGCTCTGAAAAGAAGATTTTTAATCTTGGAATTCCAATCCCTTTCTTTGGTTTGGTAAAATGAATGCGATTTTCTTCTTCGTATCTCTGTAGCGTTTCTTTCGCATATCTAAATTTCCGAGTCAAAGATAAGCCGTTTTTGAATATATAAGTATAAGTTTCATTTGAAGACTTTTCTGAGGCAATAATTGGTCTTGACTCCCATGGACCTCTTGGGTCATCATCAGGATTTTTATAAAGTTCATCTGTAGGAGGAAATTTATTGAATCTCCTTAAATTTTCGTCTTTACTATACAAAAGAATATAATCAAAAGGATATTTGTAGTAATCGCTAACTCCGATTCTAATTGAAGAAAATAGTTTGCTCTTTTCCAACTTTCTCCATATGATAGTTCCAATATAATTTTGTTTGCTAAAAATCTCATCTAAAACAATTTTTAATTTTGCATAATTAGGCTCACTTGTATGAACAATAATAAAACCAGTATCTCTAAGTATTTTTTTGATTTTATAAAATTGCGACCTACAAAATGAGAGAAATTGCTCAGTTTTAAAATATTTTAATGATAAATCTTGAAACGTAATAGGTGGTGCAAATATTACACACTGAACTTTTTGAGATTGACCGATATCTTCAAAATGTTCAGATAAAACCTTTAACACTTGAGAATAATTCCCTTGAATTATAGTATTTTTAAGTGTATTAAAATCAATGTTTATCTCTTGATCATCATTTTTTTTCATTTTTATTAAAGTCCTTGATTCTAAAATGTCATTTTTTTTTAACCATCTAACATTTTTGATCCCATTATTTGTATCGATTTCAAAAAAGACGTCTCTTTTTTTATTTAACCAGTTCAATGTTAATTCAGTTTTGTCTTGATTATGATCAAGTTCTTGATTAGGCATTCTTACTTTATTTTCAGTAATTAGTCGATAAATTTTGCAGCCTCCACCCCCATTCCAATTAACTTTTTGTGTAACTCCAATATTTTTTTGAGGTTTATCCCTTATAATTTGAGTGATTCTATTTTCAGCTAAAGAAAAAGCAGTATTTGTTGTTTCAATACCAATATACTTTCTATTCATTTTGTGTGCAACAGCTGCTGTTGTTCCTGAACCAAGAAAGCAATCTAAAACTAAATCATTTTCCTGTGTTGAGATCTTTAAAATATTATAAATCAACAATTCTGGTTTAGGTGTATCAAATTTAGTTTTCTTTCCAAAATATCCCTCTATTTCTTGGGAGGCTTGTTGATTATAACCATAGTTCGAAGGTTTAACCCATAACATGTTCTTGAGGTATGGATTATTGAGTTTGTTTTTGTTTTTAGCATAAATAAGAATATAATCATGGATTGTAGATATGGTCCCAGAAAGATTAGCTTGAGACTGCCTTCTTCTCCATATAATTGTGCCAACCTTATTTTCTTCATTAAAAACTGAATTCATTAAGACTTCTAAATAAGCATGCTCAGAATCATCAATCTGAACAAAAATGACACCATTATCTTGTAATAATTCGTAAAGTAATTTTAAACGTGAATACATCATTCCTATCCATTCAATATTTTCAAAACGATCATCATAGGTGCTGAAAACATAACCAGTATTATATGGTGGATCGATATAAATGCACTTCGCCTTGCCTTTAAAATTATTTACTAAAACTTTTAATGAAAGCAGACTATCTCCATGAATAAGGCTGTTAATAGTATTGCTTTTACCTATCGTTCTAACAAGATCAAGTAAATACTCTTTACGTAAAGGAGAATCATATTCATTAAGCCATATAGGATTTTGCGGGATGCCCTCTTGATTTAAATTATAATGTAATATTTTATCCTTATAAATCCAATCTAATTCCATGAATAGATACCAATTAACTTTTAATTTAGAAACTGCAACTTGAGTAAAAGTGAACTTAGTTTATTATCTTAATAATTTGCTAACTATCATTTCTTTTTAATCCTATTAAAGTATATTGTATGTTTTTAACAATATCATAATATAATCTTCTTTTAATTACTCATAATATCTAATTTTCAGAAATTTCATGTGAAAAAATGACACATTCAAAAGAATTAAATAATCAAATTTTCATGTACATTGTACCTAGGTGATTTTTCGACAAAAAAATCTTAATTGACCTGTTTTAAAACGGATAATGACGTATGATGCAATTTTCAAAGTAGTTGTTTTTGGTGATGCGGGGTGTGGAAAAACTACTTTAACAAAGAGGTACGTTACTGATTTATTTATTCCAGACTCCCATATGACCATCGGAGTTGATTTTGAATTAAAGGATTTCAGGATTAATGGAAGTTATGTGAAGTTATGTTTGTGGGATTTCGGGGGTGAAGAGAGATTCCGGTTTATCTTCCCTAAATACATTTCTGGAGCAATGGGGGGAATTTTAATGTATGATCTTACAAATCAGTCCTCTATCTCGCATATTCATGATTGGCTTTCAGTTATTCATGAAACTCAACTAGATTTTCCAATCGTTTTGGTAGGCGGGAAAAAGGATTTGGATACGTTTCGCGAAGTATCTTACAAAGAGGGGTTGAAACTTGCGAAATCACTAGGTTTAGATTACTTTATTGAGTGTTCAAGTAAAACAGGTGAGAATGTAGAAAAAATTTTCGAAAAATTAACAGAATTGATGGTTAATATCGCTATTATCTACTAAATTTTTACAATATTTTTAAGCTGATCTTTCTTAAAATTATTATTTAGTGCTTCTTAAAAAATATTTAAAAAAAGAAAGATTGAGAGTTTGGGAAATATGAAAAAAATATTAAAGAATGTTTACGTGGTTAAAGAGTACCAATTGGGTGATTTGGATTGCTGTGTTTATTTAGTTGACACGAAAAGTGATGATGGATTAGTTTTAATTGATGCGGGACTTTATTTAAGTAAGATCAAGGAAATCGAAAAATATGGATTTGAATTAAAAGATATTAAACATTGTCTTATTACTCACAGCCATATTGATCATTTTGGAGCGTGCCATGAACTTAAAAAAATCAATACAAACATAAAATTCTATGCTCATAAGCTAGATATTAATAAAATCGAGCAGAAGGAGAAAGAAGAATATATTCAACAATATTATGCAGACTATAAGTATGAACCAGTTAAAGTGACTAATATAATAAAGGAAGATGGAGTAATCTTAAAATTTGGACAATTAGAATTTAAGTGTATCCATATTCCTGGACACACCCCCGGTTCTCTGGCGTACTTGTTAGAAACAGAGCAAAAAAGGATACTATTTGGGGGAGATCTCCCCGGACTTGCCATAGTTTTGGAAGGAAGTAATTTAGATGATTATGTTAAATCAATGCCGAAATTATACGATTTAAAAATAGATATACTTTGTGAAGGGCATGAAAAGATTATACAACCAGCAGAAAAAGTATTAAAATTCATAAAAGGATACGTAAAATTCAATCAATATCTTCATATAATTGTTAAAGTGAATCCATTAGATTCGAAAGTAATGCTTGATTTAATAAAATTATCATGTGAGCTTGAATTTTATGAAAATGCCTTAGATTTCTGTAATTACTTAATCGAAATTGATCCCAATAATAAGGAGGGTCATTATCTTTTAAATGAGATCGAAAAACATAAGCCAGCAAAATACGAATTTATAAAGGGATTTATTAAAGCAAATTATAGGAATAATATTTGAACTAATTCTTATTTTACAAGAATTTGTCCATGAGGTACTTTTTTCTTTTAATACTAGCTATACTGAAATCTAAAGCATCAATAATCTGTTGTGCTTGATTATTAGCTATTTTTCTCGCTTCTCCTTCATCTTTCGCAGTAATTTCAAATTTTCTATAAGGAAATATATGAAATTTTATTTTAACCTCATAATCAGGCAAATTTTGTCCCTCTTAAATTTTTTTAGTTATAAAATTTAGTTTGCTTTAAGGTTTAATTGAGATATTTATACATTTAAATCTAATATGTTTTAATTAATAATGTGTTATTTAAAAAAATTGAATACATTTTTAACATAGATTAAGAATTTAGAAATAAGGATGTAAAGTTTGACGAAATGGATTGATAAAGTACATAAGAGGATAAGAAATATTTCATTAATAATTCTTATACTTGGCTTTTTGTTGATGATAATTTGGATGATAATATATTTATATAAACCTAATAAAGAGCTCCAATTTATTCTGGTTATGGGTATAGTTTTATTTTTAGCAGGAACTTTAGCGTTCACTAGGATTCAATTTGTAATTTGGCTTCAGAAAAGGATAACTAAAAAAACTATTTAACAGTTTAAATTCGATCCTAATTTAATTTCTTTATGAATAATGTTCAAATTATACTTCTATTGATAGTTGCTATAATAATTATTATTTTTTTAATTCTTGCACTTCCACGTAAAATAAATGAGAGGGTATCAAGTATAGAGGGCTTGGATGACCATAAGGTCGCTAAAGCTTTTGAAAGGATGAATAAAACACCTCCCTTCAAGCTTTTAAGGAAAAGGGTTATTTCAGAACTAAAAAAATTTAATCCGACTGGTGTTATCTTGGATTTAGGATGTGGTACTGGTAATCTTATTATTAAAATAGCGAAAACATTTTCTGAAATTGAAATAATTGGAGTGGATATTTCTACTGAGATACTTGATATTGCCAGAGAGAATGTCGAGAAAAAAGTTAGAAATCAAAACGTTAAATTTAAAGTTGGGAGTGCTGAAGATTTACCTTTTCCTGATGAGAGTATAGATTTGATCATTAGTTCTCTTTCCCTTCATCATTGGTTAAATCCGAGTAGAGCTTTAAAAGAAATTTATCGTGTATTAAATAAAAAGGGAACATGTATAATTTTTGATTTTCGTAGAAATTCGAGAAAATTTTTTTATGGGCTCTTAAAATTTGCCACTAAAATTGTTGTACCTAAACCATTAAAACGAATTAATGAACCTTTTAGTTCACTTTTAGCCTCATATACAGCAAAAGAAGTAATTCAGATGGTTGATCAAACACCATTTAAAAAGGTTGAGATATCACCATTTTTAGCTTGGATGTTTTTGGAGTTAAGGAAGAGTTAGAAGTGATCTAATTATCTAATTAACCTAGAACTTCTGAAATATCCTGTCCATTTTCGAAAATAGATTTTACCTTTTCCATAAAATCAGGGATATCAAATTGCTGTGGACATTTATCCAAGCATTCATCACAATGTATACATAATGATGCTGCTCCATCTGCTTCATACCCTTGAGCTTGCCGTTTGTTCAATTCTTCAGGAGTTTTTGCCATTCTATTATAGAATGAAGTAATTTGTACTCTTCTCCTTTCTCCCCAATATACAATTTCATTTAATAACCGAAAATTAAAGGGTATTGCCACTCCATTAGGACAAGGCATACAATATCCACAATTCGTACAATTTACTGCGGTATATTTATTAAATGTTTTATATAATTCAAAGATTGTTTCTAATTCACCATCCTTTAATATATTGATACCAGAATTTTTTGCGGATTCTACATTTTCTATAACTTGTTGCATATTACTCATTCCACTTAATACAACTGAGACTTCAGGTTGATTCCAAAGAAATTGCAAAGCCCAATCAGCCATAGTTCTCTTAAATTTAGAATTTTCAATTACCCTTTTGATTTCAGGTTTTTTATTCAACGCTTTCTCTGGAATTGCTAATTTACCACCTCTAATAGGCTCCATAATTATTACAGCAATACTTTTACTTCCTGCATATTGTAATCCCTTAGTACCTGCTTGATAATTAATATCAAGATAATTATGTTGAATTTGACAGCATTCCCATTGATAATAGTCGATAATCTCTTTAAAAACATCAAAACTATCATGAAAAGAGAAACCAAAATGTTTAAAAATTCCGTTCACTTTAGCTTCCTCCATTTTAGTAATTAAATCGAACTTTTTTACTTTTTCAAAGCGAAGTTTATTCAAGCCGTGAAAAAGGTAGATATCTGGCGTTGTTTGTAATCTCTCAATCTGTTGATTTAGCAAGAGATCAAAATCCTTTTTTTCTATTACTAACCACATTGGCAATTTTGTAGTTAGATAGACTTTTTGACGATAACCATTTTTTAAGGCTTTTCCAACTACTACTTCACTCATACCATCATGGTATGGATATGCTGTGTCAATATAATTTACACCATTATCAATCGCATAACGAATCATTTTAATTGATTCTTCTTCATCAATTTTATTTTTTTCTGTTGTTGGTAATCGCATCGCTCCAAATCCAAGAGCAGAAACTTTCCAATCCAGAGATCCCATTTTTCTGTATTTCATAGGCATCTGATTTCAAAGATTTTTTATTTAAACCATTTAGTGACTTCTTTTTGATAAAACTTATTAATTTTTTGTTAAGTCATAATCTTATCATTCACCATATTTAAATAGGTAGTTTATACCTATAGTGAATAGAGATCCATAACATAATGTTAAATTTTAATAAGGGGGTGTTATTTTAATAGTAATTCAAAATAGGCTTAATTCACTTGATAAGGGATTAGGAAAACTCATTATATGTACAAGCTGCGTGATTTTATTAGCTGTCTTTACTATAATGATTGAACAGAGGGTAAATGCATCATTTTGTTTCTTGCTTTACTTTTTTATTGGAATTTTTGTAATTATTCCATTAGCTACAATTTTAACTAATTATAATATTAAAAAGAGTAAGAATAATGTAAGTAAGAATGGAGTACGGTAATGAGATAGTTAAAAAAAAAAAGAAATTAAGAAATAATTTTATTTAAGCAATAGGTTTTAAATAATTCGATATTGAGTTTTTAGGAAATTAACAATGAACTTTTTTACTTTACCGCGATCAGGTAAACTAGCAACCATTCCATACATTGCAGCCTCACCATCAGAAACTTCTTCAGGATTATCACGAACTTGATTTACTGCATCATTGAGATCTTTTAAGAAAGCATCAACAACTTCAGCATGGTGTGGATTAACCATCATATGTAAAGCTGATGGGAATTGAATTCTATCCAAATGCCAACCTTTTTCATCTAATACATCTCCAATTTGAAAAATATTCAAATCATCAGATGTGAAAGAAAATACGCTCATTACAGGCTTTCCAAGAATATATAATTCAGGAATTTTATTTATCCCTTCGATTAATTTCTCTGAAGCATCCATTACAATTTTAGCTAATTTCAAATATCCATCGATTCCTAATTTTCTCATTGCAACCCATGCTGCTGCTATAGCGCCTCCAGGACGCGTACCCCGCATTGTAGTTGAAATATATACACCACCAGACCAATCTGTATATACTGAAAATTGATGTTGCCAAACTTTTTCACTTCTATAAAGGATAGTAGAAGCTCCCTTTGCCCCATAGCCGTATTTATGAACATCAGCAGATATTGAGGTTACTCCTGGGATCACAAAATCAAAATCTGGTACTTCATAACCTAACATTCTAACAAAAGGTAACATAAAACCTCCAAGACAAGAATCAACATGCATTCCAATACCACGCTTCTCTGCAAGAGCAGCTAATTCTGCGATTGGATCGACAACACCTCGAGGAAAATCACAAGCAGACCCAACTATAAGGATTGTATTATCAGTTAAAGCTTTTTCCATGGCTTTTACGTCTGCTTGATGAGTTTTTTCATCAACAGGTACGATTACTGCTTTAACATCAAAATAATCTGCTCCTTTTAGGAAAGCAGGATGTGCTGAGCTAGGTAAAATCATTTCAGGATTTTTAATATCAGGAAATTTTTCTCTCGCCCAATCCCGATAAGTTTTTACCGCCATTACTATGCTCTCAGTTCCTCCAGAAGTCATACTGCCACAGCACTTTTTATCCCCTCTAAATAAATCAATCGCCATAGAAACTACTTCTGTTTCAAATTTCCTTAAACTTGGGAAAGCTAATGGACTTAAAGCATTTTTTGAGAAAAACATATTATAACTCTTCTTGAGTAATTCAGTATGGTCATCTGATGCATGATAAACTAAGCTCCAAACCCTACCTTCTTCCCAATGAATATCATCTTTTGCAATATTTTTCATTTCTTCTATGAGTTCATTACCAGAAATACCCTTTTCAGGTAAAACTACTTTAGGTTTAACCATTTTTATTCAAATACCCCTAATTTACTACTTCAATTTATAATTTAACATTTAATAATGTTTTATACTATAGGAAATAATGCTGAAAATATGAAGATTTAGAAATTATATTTAGGATTTAAGTGAAATTATCTTATTTTCTTTTGAAGATTTATAGGCCATCTCAATAATTTCATGTGCTCTGTACCCAATTTCTAAGCCGGGATAAGGCTTTTTTTCTTCAATTATTGATTTCAAAAAATTGAGGTCTTCGAACATGAAATGTCCAGTATTTGGGTACACTAAAGGGAGATTTTTCGCTTTTTGATATTCTTGAATAATTTCTTCGGCATTAAGCTTTGTTCGTTTTCTTTCTATTAAGTATTCAAATTTTCTGAAATACATATCACTAAATCCTTCTAATAATAAATAACCATTTTCAAAGAAAATTTCAATTAATCTTGCATCCATTTTTGTTTTATTCCAAATGCTTGTCAAATTTCCAGTAAAGCCATCTTCATATTCAAAATTTAAATTTGCTACATCTTCAATTTGATTCTGAGATAAGGCCGAAACAAATCTTACTTTAGCAAAAAGATTTAAGAGTTTGAAATTATCTCTAAAAAAATATTCAAGTATATCAACATCATGAATACTATGTTCAAATAAACAGCCAGCATGAGCTAAGGTGGGATCTTTCCTCCAATCCGAGCGAAAATTACGCCATTCAACCGGCCATCTTTGAGTACTTCGGGAGATAAAAGATAATCTTTTACCAAAGCTTTCCTTATTTTCTAATAATATTTGTTTTAGTTTCCACATAGTAGGACAATGTCTTAACACTAATCCTACCTGTGTAAAAATCTTTTGTTTCTTTTCAATAGAAATCATTTCCTTAATATCTTCTAATAAAAATGCAAGTGGTTTCTCACAAAAGATGTTTTTTCCCGATTCTGCAGCTTTAATGAAATATTCTTTGTGAAATCGAGTTGGGGTGGTTATATATATAATATCAATAGATTTGTTTTTAATTAAGTCGTTAGGATTAGTTGTAAAATACTCTATATTATATGGATTTCTTATTTTCATATTATTTAAAACAGTTTCATTAATATCTGCTACTCCCCGTATATTTAATTTAACATTGTAATCTGAGAGAAGATTTTTTTCCTCTATATTTTTTAAAGAAAGCAAGTGTGTTAACCCTATATTACCCGTTCCAATCATCCCTATATTTAAATTCAATTAAAACATTCTCCGTCTATCTTTTGAATCAAAAAAGTTTTAATGAAAATTAAATTTAATTCTTCTACAAAGAAGTGAGAATAAAAAGGATCATAATTAATTTTTGGGGGGGGAATATTGATGTATGATGTTGTAATATCAGGAGCAGGCCCTTCAGGATCACAATGTGCTGAAGTTTTAACTAAAGCTGGTTATAAGGTTGCCTTGTTAGAAAAAGATATAACCTGGCGTAAACCGTGTGGAGGTGCCATTAATCGTCGTGTTTTAAACTTCTATCCAAAATTAAGAAAATTAGATTTACCAAAAATCCAAGGAATTTCTATACATTCAGCAGATTTTCATGAATTAGAGTACGAAGTTGGAGAGAAATCACGGGGAAGTGTAATAGATCGTTTGGATCTTGATAATTTAATGAGAAATATGGCTGTAGATAGTGGAGCAGAGCTTTTTAACAAAAACATATCAGTTGATTTTATTAGAAAAAATCAGAAGAAAATTGGTATTCTCACTAAATCTTTATCTGGAAAAAAAGAATATTTTGGGAACATATTGATATTAGCTGATGGTATGAGTTCCAAGCTAGCGATAAAATCGGGAATAAGGAAAAAATGGAGAACTGGAGAGATTGCAAATGGGAAGTGTGCAATCATAGAGGGAAAACACAATTTAGATGAGAGCTTTATATATATTTATTTTATGCCGTATAAAGGTTATGGTTGGATTTTTCCTTTAGATTATAAAAGATTCAATATCGGTGTTTATACTTTTGGTGAGGATAATCTCAGCTATAACTTAGACAAGATTTATCATGAATTTCTTCAAAATCATAATATAAAAAAACTTATTCCAGATTCAAATTATAAAACATTTTGGTCTGGTGCTTACCCATTTCCCACAGAAGGTGTACTTGTTAAAAGTTTATATGATGACAATTTAATCTTAATTGGTGATACTGCAGGTTTTGTTTCTCCTATTAGTGGTGAAGGTATTCAAACTGCATTAAGCTCTGGAAATGTTGCAGCAGATACTGCAATTAAGGCTCTTGAATTGGAAGATTATTCGAAAAATAGTTTGAAATTATACAAAAGTCATCCTGATATAAAAAAAATAGTAAAATCTTTTAAGTTAAAACGAGCAATGAGACAATTCTTTTATGCAAATAAAGGAGAAGATTTAAATAAATTATTAGAATTAACTGAAAACGATGAAGAATTTAAGGGTAAAGTAATTAATCTCTTTATGTCAAGAGATGTTCCTGTAGAAGAAATTTTCTCAAGACTCAAATAATTGATATTACTAGTAAAAAGAAAAAGAAGTAGTCTTTTATTCATGTGGTAAAATGATTACTAAAGTTATAATTAGTATCAAGCCACCAATGAATATTAATGCTTGAATGATGGATTTTTTTAGGTCCTTTTGTTTTATCAGTTCAGGCATCAATTCCGTACTAGCTAAATATAAGAAGCCCCCTCCTGAGAATGAAAGAAAGAATAAATTAAATATTTCAACTGCTCCTGACAAAAATAAAGCTAACAAGCCACCAAGTAAAGCAATCATCGCACTTGCAAAATTAAAAAGAAGTGCTTTCTTTTTAGAAAACCCGCCATATAAAAGGATACCGAAATCACCAACTTCCTGTGGTAATTCATGAAATAAAACAGCAAGTGTGATAACAATACCATTACCGAAACTACTTAAAAAAGCGACCATTATTATAATCCCATCTAAGAAATTATGTAAACCATCACCTATTAGATTAAGAAGCGCGAAACTTTTTACTTTGTCTCCCCTTTCCACAACGATGTCGAGTCCTTCAGTAATATTATCATAACAAACCAATTGATCCTCCTTTTGATGTGCATGACCATGAAACCAATAAATAAATCGTTCAATTACGAAAAAAACTACATACCCAATAATGATGAAAATAAAGATTAGACTCTCATTAAACGCTGCCCCTTCTGCATTCAATTCTTCAAGGTGATGTATGGATTCCGGAATCAAATCAAATAATGCCGAAGCAAGAATAGTGCCCGTTGCAAATGCTATAAGGATAAATAGAAATCGGTCTAATGTTTTTTCTTTGATTGAAATCATGAATAAACCAATTAAACTAAACATCCCTATAATAAAAATCATTAAAAAGCCATATATTAAATTCAACTTTATTAAGCCTCATAGTTATTTCTTTTTTTAGGGAAATAATCCCCTAATGATTATAAATTTTAATTTCATAAATTAAATAAATTACTTTTTTAAAATAAAGAAATATAAATAGTTTAGACAAAATAAGTCTAAGTTAGACTACCTGTTTTTCAGAGAAGACAGATTTTAAAAATATATGGAATTCTTTTGCATTTTTTTCTAAAACACGAGTATCTTCAATAATATTATTCTTTATAAATTCCTTAATTAACCTATTTTTCATTATTATCAAATTAACAATAGTTTTCACTTCTTTTCGTACATAGACAGTAAATGGAGCTTTTCTTTTTCCTCCTATCTTAGGTAAATCAACAATTTGTTGCTTATATAGACTAGATATCGTTTTATAAAAATTCTCATGTGGAAAGTTTTCATTATACCAAATCTTGAGTTCTGTAATAGGTAAAGGATTTTTGGATAATAGATCAAGAGTCGCTATAACACTTCTTTTCTCTAACAATCTTGTAATAAATCCCTCTTCGTGTTTTTCTTGGATTTCGTCAATTATAGCCATATATAATTCTTTAATCCAGGTTTTAATCAATTCTTTTTCAGTATAATTAGTGGTTCTATTTTTTCGATGATTTGAAGAAAAATTCTTATAAAATGCAATAAATATATCTTGTTTCTCTTTCAACCACTCTGAAAATTCATTACAAAGTGAAAATACAATTTTTTCGATTTCAATTGAAATGGAATCTTCAAAAATTACCGAAATCATCAGGAATTCTTTATTTCCCCGAGCCCATTTAGAATCAATCTCAAAATAGTAATTTAATGTGTTAGAACCATTAAATGAATAAGTAAAAAAACCTTCAGAGATCATTTGATCCATAAGATTTGCTACAATAGAAGCTTCAGTTTCGTTCAATCTTTTCTTTGGGTAAGTATGGAAAATGGTTGGGCCAATTATCCGGTCAAAGTAAGATAAAATTATATAAAATTCCATTTTAACAAATTATAATACAAACTTTTCAGTTGCTTATAAAATAGACTACATTTATAAAAATCTAAATAATATTCAGATAGACATGAAGTATCATTGGAGAAAAATAATTTTAAAACTATTAAAATATATATAATTACAAATTGAATCTTTTATGAGAAGAAATGAAAACTACAATTTTTTATTTTACAGGAACAGGTAATTCACTTAAAGTTGCAAAAGATTTAAGCGAATTATTAGATGATTGTGTTCTAATCCCGATGGTAAAGGAATGGAGAAAGGATGTAGTGGTTGTTGATACAGAAAAGGTCGGTTTTATTTTCCCAATGCATTACTGGGGGTTACCACGTATCGTATATGATTTCATCAATAAATTAAATTTGGATGGAATTAAATACATTTTTGCTGTGATTACAAGAGCAAGTGATGTAGATGCTGTAGCTTTACCTCAAATAGAAGAACTTCTTAATAAGAGTGAAAAGCGTCTTAATGCGGGTTATTTTGTTTATATGCCAGCGAATTTCATAATAGGAGAAGAAGTCAATTCTAAAGAAGAACAAGAATCCTTTTTCAAAGAAGCAGCAAAGCAAATCATCAGTATCTCAAAGGATATTATGGCTAGTAAAACGACTATAGAGATTGATCCTACGAAAAAGAAAAGAACGTTTGAGAAAACCAACAACGCGTTTCGTCAGGGTGTTTTCGAAAGTGATAAATTTTTCTATGCGGATGAAACATGTAATAGTTGTGGCATTTGTGAAAAAGTATGTCCAGTGAGCAATGTTAAAATTGTAGAAGGAAAACCTCAATGGCAGCATCAATGTGTTCAGTGTTTGGCATGTATTCATTATTGTCCTGAAGTATCAATTCAGTATGGTGATAAAACGATAGAAAGAGGGAGATATCATCATCCGGCAATTACTATTGAAGATATGATGGGTCAAAAAATCTGAATTCTTATCTTTTTTCAGAATTTAGAATCTGATATGGTTTTTTTAAATTTAAAAAAAAATAATGTTATTAAATTTAATTATTTATCCAGTTGGAGAAAATACTCCTGCAAAAACAAGCCACGCTAAAAAGGTTTTTGAAACTAGACTCAGTAATTGATATACTCTTTCTCCATAAAGATAATCCTTCCATTTTCCCACACCTTTATATTGAAGGATCATATTGATTGCAAATGTGTTAAAGAAAAATAGTTCGATTCCGTAAATCATGTAGACAAACCAAGGAATTTCTCCTCCTTCTACACTTGTATTTACAAAATATGCTGTTATTACGATCCATGGTATCGCTCCAGCAATAACTCCTAAGTAATATGGTGTCCATTTAATCTTTTCCTTCAATTTTCGCGAATATACATTATAGTTTTCCATAAGTAATCCAAACATGTTCATCAAGGCGTTTGATACGAATATCATAAAAAGGGACCAGAAATCAAGAACACCGAAAAAAAGAGCTATTAAAACAATCATAATGGAGCTGGATAATGCATATTCAAACCATCGTATTTTATTTACCCCTTGTTTTAAGTTTCTTACATACATCTTGTTTAGTGGATACGCTATAAGAAAGTGTGCTAAGGCAGATAATAATAAGAATGTGCCTACAAATGCTCCTAAAGCTGTAAAAGTAAAAATTACTTCGGGATTAGGTCCTAAAATAGGTGGGGGTCCTATATCAAACTCGAAATAAATTGTATAAATATCAGCTGCAAAGTCTAATTGTGGTAAAAATCCAAAGAAAACCATAAGTAAACCCTGAATTAAGTGTAGGAAAAACATATTTCGGTTAAATTTTTTCAAATAATCGAATGAAATATCCGATTTTGGAATTAGCCATTCTTCATCTATTTCTTTATCAGTAGAATTCATAATTTTCAATAAGAGAAATTAGAACTTAAAATATACGTATAAAAATTATAAATACGAATAAGTCTATTATTTAAAATATAAATAAAAACCAAGTTATTGGTTAATTATTTATAAATTTTTAATTTTGTATGATCTAAGGTTAATTTTCTAAGTAATACAAAAAAGGTAAGGTTGAATAGTCAACCTATTTAATGAATTCATCGAAGGATTTATATTTTATACTAGTTTTTTTTAATCCGAGTTTTTTTTGAAAGGCTTTTGAGAAGATCCTTTCTTTTTTAAGATATTCCATTACTTTTGAATAAATGAATTCTTTTCTATTTTCAAGATCTTCTTCAAGAGGAATTTCAGTATTTGGTTTTAATTTCCAAGTTAACTCAATAATCTTTCTTATAATTGATTTAGTAGAATCAGTACCTATTGTTAAATAATCTTCTTCAATTTTGGGTATATTCCAATCTTCTATAATTCTTCTTTCAATTAAATCCTTATAATTTTCGTTTATTTCATAACCTATACCTTCTCTATCTAGCAATCTACAGACTTTAAGAACAGTTCCCGATCCTAAAAAAGGATCTAAGACCTTTTCACCTTCAACAGTATGCATTCTTATTAATCGGTAAGGTATGCCTTCCGGAAAAGGGGCAGGATGACCAAAAACATTTTCTCCTTTACTACTAATTTTGATCACAGGAGATATATCATCCCAAATGCATCTTACTGCCCAATGACGCCATTCTGATTTTTTTAAAAGGTTTTTATCTAAAATTTCTTTATCTATTATCCTTGTTTTACCTCTTTTAACCCAAACAAATATTTGCTCAAATGATGTATTTGAAGCGATATTAGTCGGTTTTGGATAACTTCCCCATGAAACGTTGTTAATGTAAGCAGATTTGTCCCAATAATGCATTCCACTCAAGTAGAGATCATTTTCTCGCATAAATTTCTCAATGTCGAACATTATATTCTGAATAATTCGTCGATTATAACCTGAATGTTTACTACTTATGGGTAATGGTTGAAAATTGATTGCGATTTTTCCATTTGGTTGTAAAACTCTGATACATTCTTTCCAAACTCTATTTAAAGACTCTATATATTGTTTATAGGATTGTCCAAATCCAATTTGATCCAAATCGCCATAATCTTTAACATTCCAGTAGGGTGGCGAAGTTACGATTAAGGTTATAGATTCTGAATCGATCTCTTCCATATTTTCAGAAGATTTGAAATAAACT
This sequence comes from Candidatus Hodarchaeota archaeon, assembly GCA_048887165.1. Taxonomy (GTDB): domain Archaea; phylum Asgardarchaeota; class Lokiarchaeia; order Sigyniarchaeales; family SOKP01; genus SOKP01. The sequence goes on from JBHLJZ010000019.1 coordinate 20,714, forward strand.
ACCTGATTGGCGATTTCCATTTTATGCATTGAAAATAATCTTCATTAATAAAACAAAAAATTAATTATCAACTTGATGATAAATATTAATAAAAATTAGAGCAATTAATTCAGTTAAAATATTCTTTTTTATCGATAGGCTGAAAAACACCTTTTTTTATTAAATCAAGAGTAGTTCGATAGTCTTTGGGACTACAAGTGTTATCTGGAATAAGATATAGGAAATAAAAGTAAGGGAAATTATGTTCTCTCATAAAAGTTTCGGCCTTTTTAACCATCTCTCTTTCATCCTGATTCAATTTCATATCTTTTTTAATAGCAATAGTTAGAGGATAAAGTAAAGACACATTGAGATCACTCTCAACTAATTTTTTAATACTTCGAAATGGTTTAAGATTACCTTGAAAATTATCAATAAATTTACCATAATATTTGTAGATATGATAAGCTAAAGACTCAATAGAGTATAGAAAATTCTTAGAGGGATTACTATTCATAATAATAATTAATCTCAAATTGATAAATTCTGTCATTATAATTATTGAGTCTTTGTATTCTACTTTAATTGTTTTTGAGTTTTTTGCTCCTTCTATAACCTCAACCCCAAAATTATGAATTGCTTGAAGAAAACCAGATATCAGAGTAGGATCTAATTCCTTCTTTTCAAACGATTGAGCAAATAAATCAATACCTGTTTTAGCATCAAGAACAATTATATATTTAATATTCATTATGTCATTACATTGTTCTAGAATTAGATTGAGTTTTTCTCTACGTTTTGAGTCAACTTTTTTAATTGTTACATAGCCAGAAAATCCAATAGTTACCCCTCCTGCAATAATTAAACCTATAATTAGAAAAAAGAAGGGCTTCTGACCAGAAATAAGTGCTTTTGTGATTGAAAAAATTTGAAAATCACTTCCAGCATCAGTTTCATTATTCCAAAACAAGACGGCAGTATAATTTCCTTCAATTGAATTAGTTGGTATTTCATAAGAAAATAAATTATTCTCTAATGGAAGTTGTTTGAAAAATTGATCCTTTTCTAAATTGAGCGGATCAATTAAAATAAAAGTATAATTTCCAGTTAAAACTGGTGAACCAACAGTAAATTTTAATTCTTGCCCAGTTTTAAAATCAGTTCTTGGCGCATTAATATTGATATCGATATGAGGTGAAATTGCTGAAATTTCCCAATTAACTCCATCATTAATACTACTATTAGGAATAAATATCGAATGATTTAGTAAGTCAATTATTATTTCTGATGTAATATTTTCTTGATTTCTAAAAACCGCTAGGTTAGACCAGCTTTTTGGATAAATAAATTGAACTGAATAGTCATTTGAGATTTTATTTATTTCTGGAGTTAAAATCCATTTATTCGAAACATTATTTGTGACATTTAACAATCCAGGAGCTTTAAAAATATTAAAAATTGTAAAATTATAAGTTAAATTGAATTTTAAAATTTCAGTTTTGTTATTTTTAACTTGAATTTTTACTTTTTCTTGATTTGGATTAAAATTGATATCATTTCTTTTTAAATATCCCTTACCACGAGCATTACCATTTAAAACTTGATAAGAATTGCCATTAAGCTGTGCTGTCATATTAATTTCTTCCGGATAAAAAGAAACATTTACTTTTTGAATCAATTTATAAAGAAATGGAGCCCCAGGAGTTCCTATACTCCAATCTGAACCGTATTCAGAGGTATATAAGTCTGGATAATTTGGATTAATAGAATTATAAGCCCAATAAAAACCAGCATCACTAACAGCATAAGCAGGAATCATAGTCCCATTCAATACTAGAGAATAATTACCCGTAGTTAAGGAGATTGGTGAACTAAAGTTCTGGAAATACCATCCTGGTGTTGCTGTGATATTTAAATTAAGTGAGCCAAATAAGTTTGCATTTGGTCTGTTATATATATTATCATATCCTCGAATTTGTATTTGGGGCATTCCTGGGTGTTCTAAATAATTATATCCATAAATATATACTCCATAGATAAGAGATGGATCGATTATTTTAATCTGTACAGCTTGACCTAGCAAATTTTGGGCAGGATTTTTATTATATATTCTTTTATAAGTACCATGATTTGAATCATTTTCAATAATCTTTAAATCAGGTTCAAATTCAATTTCAGTAAAATTTAGCTCTATATCTTTAAGTTTCCAACTGGATGCCGGCAAATCGACTTCAATAGAATTTAGATTCTGCAAATTTCCCTGTTCAACTGAACTTTCATTCATATCAAAGTTAAGGTTAACCTTTAATGAGATTTGATTATTCTCTGAAGATTTACCGTGTTCTATTGGTATTAAAGCTAAAATAAAGCTAAATATGATAATATAAAATAACAACTTCTTAAAATTCAAAATAGATTTCATTTTGCCATAATTTCGAGTTCTACTTTTAATTTGTCTTCTTCTAAATATATAATTTTTGCTTTTACTTCATAAAAATATCAAAAAGAAAAAACAAGAAGTCCCAGTAATTACAGCTACTTTATCTTTAAATTCATTCATATTTTTATGTATGCTGTATATATTTATAAAGACTCACACATTTGTCAAAACTAATAGCCTAAAAACTAAACGGATTAATTATTTGAAAAACTTATAATTATCAATCTTATGTTTTTATGTCAATGTCCTTATAATGCATAAATAAATTTTACACTAACAAAAAATGTATGACGCCATATTTAAAATTGTGATATTTGGGGATGCTGGTTGTGGTAAAACTGCTTTAACTAAAAGATTTATGACAGATATGTTTATTCCAGATACTCAAATGACTATTGGAGTGGAATTCGAAATTAAAACCATGGAAGTTGATGATCAAATGGTGAAACTGCAGATTTGGGATTTTGGAGGTGAAGAAAGATTTAGGTTTCTTTTACCAAAATATATCCGAGGTGCCTCTGGGGGTGTGCTGATGTATGATATTACAAATTACGGTTCTCTTTCTCACGTTGATGACTGGTTGTCTGTCATTCAAGAAACGGAAGAAGTTTTTCCTATAATATTAGTTGGTGGAAAGGTTGATTTGGAACACTATCGCCAAGTTAGTTCAGAAGAAGGTTTAGAAATAGCTAGCTCGAGAAGAATTAATAATTTTATTGAATGCTCAAGTAAAACAGGCGAAAATGTAGAAGAAATCTTTGTAAAATTAACTAAAAGCATGTTAAAAAAAATGTAATATTTTAAAAAAAAAATTGGACTCTTAAATTAAATCTAAGTTTTAAATTTCAAACCTTTGATTAATTACCGTTTGAAACTGAATATTTGGTAATCCTTGTTGTTGATACCCGCCTCTTTTTGAAACCAAATAAAATTGAACCATGGTATTATCATGAACTAGAGTTATCCCTCGCCATTTATTATTAGTTGATTTGAATTCTACAACATTTCCAAGGCCAACGCCTTTCCTCTCAGAGTATTCAAGCTCTATTTTCTGTAAAGCTTTTAGAAATTCGTCATGGTATTCTACTTTTTCATTTTTAACTGCTTTATCTTTAAATCTTAAAGCTTCGATTGAAAATGCTCTGAGAATATCATTACTCATAAATCTCCATGCTTTAGGGTTAGCATAGAACTCAATTCCAATGAATTCATCGTTGATAAATACAGCTATTCCGCATTGGTTATCAACAATTTTGAAATGTTTCATTATATCTTCTGTTTCCTTTTCAGTATGTTTTGTCATTTCAAGATAGCTTTGAGTAGGAGCTATACTCGCAGCATACTTCATTTCAGCTCTGTGGGATTGGATTTCATTCCAAACACCACCCTGACCTATGGCTGAAATCGCTTCATATGCAACGTTTGGATGAAGTCTAGTATTCGAAGATTTGAATTTTTTACCTTTTACATAGCTCCATCTTGATTGTTCAACACATTTAGCAGGGATTACGTATTTCTGTCCAAATTTTTCAGAATTACTGTGGATTATGTTCTGTTTTCCACCTGAGGGTAATAATATTGGCTCCCAGATTGTCCTATCTTGCTTTCCACCATGCACTGTCATTCCAAATGGAATTAAGAGTTGTCTATCACTCTTATTAATAACTTCTAATTGACTAACTGTATCTGATTCTATTACTTCTATTAATTTTAATTCTTCAGCTTCTTTTATACTAATAAAATCAATGAATTTGTTATCTTGAACAATAATAGGGATAACTGTCATATTTTCATAAACTTGAGGAGTATCTAATTTAAGAAAACCAAATGGATTTTCAAACATATGTTTTACAAACTGAATACTTTCACTTTTCATACTTAATCTTCCTCCTTTTCATTATTTTTATTAATTTCATTCTCATTTTCTTCTTCATAAAGTGGATCTATAAATTGATTAACTATATTTTTTCCATTTTTTGTAAGTTCTACCCCATAAGAGACTTTGTATTTTCCACTTTCACTCTTCTCATCAATCCTTACTCCTCGTTCAGAGGGCATTTGATCCCTTTCTTCAGTATGGGTTTTTATTAACCCTCCTTTCTTTAAAGCTTGTAAATGATAATTCACATTTTGCTTTGGAATAGCAATCTTATCGGCTATTTCTTGAGGTTTCTGAACATTTAGGGAAAGTTCTCTCATTATATCTGCTCTTACAGGGCTTCTAAATACAAGACCCACTTTATCGAAGATTGGCTTTTTCTTTTCTTTTTCTTTTTGTTTTTTTGCCATATTTTTTCACATTTAAACTTTTTTTACCATAAAAATTTTTACTGTAAAATCATATAATGACTAACATATTTAAATGTTTGTATCTGCATGAATTGGGTTTTAAGGATTAATAATTGAATATCTAAAAGAAGTTAGGAAAAATTTTCTTTTATTTAAACGATCTTAACTCTTTTAACATTTCGGGAGAGGTACAAAAGGACTATTGATATTAATACACCAAGGATAATTATGAAAATAAACATAAGATAAATATTAACTTCTGCTACATAACCAGCGAATATTGGAGTCAAGCCGAAACCTGCTCCAACTAAGATCTCATTGATCGTTGAAAATTTTGTCGTATTTTTTGCTGTACCATACTGAAGCATAATTTTCATTGATGTTCCATGTATTAGTCCTAAAAAAAGACCAACAGTCATACTAATAATTGATATATACAAGATATTGTTTGCATATAAAATAAATATAGCAAATAGCATAATGATAGATATACTTAAAATTACAGATATTTTCCTACTATAGACTTTCATTGAATTAATCCACGTTAATCCTAATAATTGTGTAGATTGTAGTCCAAATAGGATAATATAAGATAAATAAGATGGGCTTGAAAAATCTTTTAAAAAGATTGGATAACTGAATCTGAAGAGAGCTTTAGAAATTGTTAAAAATATTATTCCTATCCATGAAAATAAGATTGGATAAACAGTCATCGGTGTATTTATATTATTAACTGGTGAACCTTTAATTACTTCCTCTGAAATTGAATGAGTTAATTTAAATTTCGATTTTGCTTTAATTCCATTTAATTTTTCTTCTTTTTTTATAAAAAAACTAAAAGGGATTAATAAAAATGATAAAAACCAAGAAATTATCATCGCTAGATAGTCACTCCAAATAAAAGCCCAGAAATAACCAATTAAGAGCCCGCCTACAAAGCCAAAGTTCCAAGAAAAGTTAAAATTTCTAAAATTATTTTTTGATTCTTTTTTGCTAATTACATTTTGCCATTTGCTTAACAGATTAAAAAGATTTGGCCATAATAGGCCTATTGATAATCCAAGAAGGATACGGCAAGTGATTAAATACCATGGCTCAAAATATATTATCTGTGCTCCAGTCAACATAACAGTAGTAATAGAAGAGATTATAATCCCATTACGTATCCCAATTCTGGAAGTAATAACTTGACCGATTAGTGGAGCAAATATATAAGCTATTGCTCCAATTGAAGAAATAATTCCTAGTGTACTTTCACTTATATCTATAATGAAATAAAGGTGGTTTTGTAGTGCTCTTTCAAAAATAGAAACGTAAAATAATCTAATAAATGAAAGTACAAATATAGGCCAAGTACGATAAGCTTTAAAGTGATCATCAGCTACCTTATAGTTGTTTTGATTATTAATATCCACGGTGTTTATTCCTTAACCAATATGTAATAATTAAAATTAATTTTCCTTCTAATAATTTTGGTTTGTCAAAAATCTTAAACAACTTTAACAAATAAATTTTTCAAGAATTGTTAAATTTGGGCTAGATTTAATAAATTATAAGGAAAAAAATGAATTTTTTTATAATTTTAGAGAATTAAAGAATTTAATTGAAGGTGAGAATAGTTGGTATTGTTAAAAAGGCTTGGAAAAGATAGTGGGGATGTTGCTTTAGCATTTTTACTTGTATGGCTCAGTATTGATCTGATAGGTATGGTTTTTGATCATTATTTTCCTGAAAATGGTATTGCTTCTTTTTTTGAGGGCATGTTATTAGGTGTGACTATGATGTTAGTAGTAACTGGTCTATACTATTACGGTCGTTCACTAAGAGAATCTCGTGATTCTTCAAAAAAAGATACTGGAGATCAATTTGATTAATAAATTTTTTTTTTTTATTCTTATTAATTATTATAATTATAAATCGAGGATCTTAAGGTGTAATGAATGTCAATCCCATCCGAAGATGTAATAATAAATTCTCTTAATCATGAAATTCGAAGAGAAATTTTGAGATTATTAAAGGATAAGAAAATGAGTTATTCTAATTTATTAGATCATTTCGCAATAGCAACTGGTAAACTAAATTATCATATAAAACTTTTAACTGGTTTTATCGATAAGGATTCAGAAGGGTTATATACAGTCACAAAACTAGGAGTTAGACTTATTTCTCTTTTAAATGATTTAAATAAATCGATTACCGAAGAGGATAGACCTCTACTTAAAAAAGCTTATATATCACAAGTAGGAAGTAACAAGTCTTTTCTTCGCATTCGATTAGTTGGAGGAATTTATTTTAAAATAACTGCTGTGTTTGCTACTGTCATTTTAATAATTGTTATGACTGTTTTATATGCAATCGAAGGAGTAAATATCTTGAGTTTATGGCCTCTATATTTGTTACTTGCTCTATTAGTTCCTGTTGGATTATATTGGGCTTTTAAACTATATAAACCTGCTAAAGAATTCGCAGATCGAGTGGATAAATTATTAGAAAATTCAGAATAATAAAAAATATTTCATATTTTAGAGTTTATTTAGTATTCTCGCCCTCTCCATGTTTCAATTAAATCAAAAGTCATTAATTCTTCTGGATAGGGATGAAAAAAACGTTGTTCCATAAGATAATCTTTATTAAATCTGACTATCCATGACTTAATTAATTTATTTATTGAAAATAAGGGAATCCAACCTGATCTATACTTTTCTAACTCCTCTAGGAAGAATGCTTTTTCTTCAGATTTAAGATTTTTTGAAAAATACCCTAAAGCGTGCATCAGAACATTAATATTTGCAGTATAATTTGGAGGATTTTTTAGAATTTCGAATAACTTAATTTCATATTTATTAATAACCTCTTGAAAAATTGCTTTTTCTGGATTTGCTACTATTTTACCCATATCCCTCATTCCAATCTGATTGTAAGCCATAAAAATGAATTTATTTTGGGTATGAAAATTGACCAATTCATGCATTGAATCATTTTTTTTTATTTTATGAAATAAAGCTATAATATATAATTTTGTTAACCAATGTTCTCTTATTCTGAAATTATTCAGTCTACCTTCAGTTTCAATCGCCAATTCGGGAAATTCTTGAAATACAGCTTTACCAAAACATCCTGGACCACGATCAAGAACAGCTGCTCCCTTTTGCATGCTATGATAATATTTAGTTTGGAAAAGCCCGCAAGATGGGGATTTTGATTTTAAAATAAATCCATCTATATCATCAAGAGAACTTAAAAATTTTAGAGAAAATTCAGACATTTCATTAGCCAATACTTTTTCAGTATTACTTTGTATTAATTGTAAATCATCACCTTTCTTTACAATTCTAACTGGATCTCGAGGAATTCCTAATCCAATTTCGGATTCTGGGCATACTGGTATGAAATCGATATGGGACTTTAAAATTCTTACGAATGGGTTTTGAATAATAGCACCATTCCATCGACAATGTTCAAATTCAATACATTTACTTACTACAGCTCGGGGTTTAATTAAACTTTTCATCCATCGGCAACTTTTTCCTTTAATTTATATATTTTTTCAATATTTTAAATTTCCTCCTTAAGGAAAATGAAAATTGGTAATTTAAAATTTTAATTTATAAATCATTATCTTTTTGAATTGAGCAGATTAAGAATCATATTTCTTAATCATTTCTTTTGTTAATTCAAAAAATATTTCATCAACATTTATTCCTTCTTTTGCGCTTGCTTCAAAAAAGAAGCAAGAAGATAAATATTCTTTTAGCTCAATAGCTTGCTCTTTCTTTAAATTCAAATTAGTGGCATTTAATAAATCAACCTTATTTCCTACTAATACATTAGGTAAAATCCCTGCTTTGCTTTCTACCTCCTCTTTCCATTTTCTTATATTTTCAAATGTATTTTTCCTAGTCAGATCAAAAACATATACTATTCCCTTAACACCTTTATAGAAAGCATGTCGAACCCATTGAAAATGATCCTGCCCCGCTAAATCCCATACTTGTAAAGTAATAATATTCTTAATTTCAGGAAATTTGAGATATTTCACGAAAAAATTGGATCCAATCGTTCTTTCTGCATCAGAAATGAATCTTCTAAGTAAGTATTGATGAAGTAACGTAGTTTTACCTACTTCCGAATCACCAACAATACATACTTTATAGAAGTATTTTCTTGAAAGAATCATTTTTGGAATTAGTCAATTAGCCTAAATTTAATTATGAAATTAATGTTATAAATTTATAATAGATAAGGGAAATTTAAAATTTCTTTTTAAGAAAAATAACATTTCTTCGATATAATTTTATGTATTTTTAGGATAAAGATGAAGTATGGTTAGTATATTAATCATATTTGAAAAATCTGTTATTTCTGGCTCATCTTTTTTTGGATCCCACCCGAAAAGCAGTTTAGCAGAACGGCTATGGTTACTTACATACCATTTAATAATATTTAGTTTTTGTTCTTCGTCGTTAATAAATTTCACATACGCATGAAATTTATGGAAGCCATATTTAATCCAAACTTTACCAGGATTAGCACGTATATTTTTTACCCAACCAGCATCTTCACCTCTTCCTGAAAACACAGTTATAGTATTGTTAATCCAATGGTATTCTACAGGAGTTCTTCTTTTTTTTCCTGTTTTTCTACCTATTGTTTTTATAATCAGAAAAATTCTTCCAAATCCTAAGCATGGTAAAATTTGAAGACGATATAATGGGATAACAAATAATTTATTAGCTAATCTCCACTTTTTTAAAGTTTTTTTCCTAATTTTATCATTTTCATGATTTAAATTGTAAAGCGCAGATCCTGGACGAGGTAATTTCAATTGTTTGATTTGATTCATTTTAAAGTTAGTTAACTTTTAATTGGCGAAAATTTCATCTCCATTCTGTGCCACACTGACCGCATCTGTACTTTTTTCCAAAGATTTTTGGATAAGATAGGATAATATTATTCTTATCATCCATTTCTCGGATTTGTGATAAATTTTTATTTCCACATCTAGGACATATCTTTTTCCGTTCAGTGGAATCCACATCATATGTATCTTCTTCAACTTTATATGAATTTAAACGACTTTCTTCTTCAGATCTCACATTTGAATCGTTTTTTACTTGTTTAAGCAAAACCAAATCCTTAGGTTTCGCTTTAGTCTTTTCTTGAATTTTTAAGGGAGGAATTGAAGATTTAATTTTTTCTAAAATTTTACTCTGCTCAATAGGAGATTTTATTTCATAAGTTGGTTCGATTTTTTTTTCTTCTTGAATGGCTATTTCTTTCCCTTTTAATCTTAGATTTTCATCTTCTAATTTTTTAAGTTTACTTTTTAGTTCTGAAACCGTGTTTTCTAATTTAATAATTGTGAATTTTTCTCTTTTTAATCTTTCAATAGTATTACTTAATTCTTCAGTTTGCTCTTCCAGTTGTATATTTTTACTTTTAAGAGTATTTACTATTTGTTCTAATTCTGATTCTTTAAGAATTTTGGTTTTTAAATTATTAATATTATCTATTAGTCTTGTTCTCTCATTTTCCAATTGTTGAATTTTTTGTTTTAAATTAGAGAATTCTGGTTTTAATTGTGAGCTTGAAATTTGTTCCAATTTTAAAGTATTAATGTTATTAGTTAATTTTTCTTTTTCATTTTCTAAATTTTTAACTTTATTCTTTAAATCTTCATTTATTTTCTCTAATCTAGAATAATCTTCCATTAATTTATTGAGAGCGTTCTTAGACTTATCTGAATACTCTAGTTTTTCTTTCTGATCTACCAATTGAAGGTAAGTTTGCTCTAATTTTTTTTGTAAATCTTCAATATCTGATTCTTTACGTTGTAATTCTTGTTTTTGTGAATTGATTACACCCTTTAAAGTATCAATTTCTTCTGAAAGATTTACATTAATCGGAGGTATTCTTAACTCTTGTTCAGATTTTTTTTCTCTTAATTTTTTGTTCAGCCTGTTTATCTCAATTTTCAATTGTTCAATTGTTTTTTCTAGTTGAGCTCGATCTGTTTCTTCTTTTTCAGCTTGATCTATTAAATCTCTTAAATCTTGGCTCATCTTTTATTAGATAAATTTAATTTTTTTCAAAAATGTTATAAATTAATAATATAAATCTTAAGATAACTTTAATTAAAAAAACTTACTAATATTTTTCTCAGTATTCAGGAGAATTAGTTAAATAAGCGATTTCAAAACTAAAAAAAAGACTATATTACAAGTATTTTGATGGATTCAATGGTACTATCAAATCAAATATATGCTAGGTAAAAAAAAGGGAGATAAATGGATAATTCTTTTTCTAATCGTGTAAAAACTCTAATAAAAGGGATACCTTACGGAAAAATAGCGACTTATGGCCAATTAGCCACAAGTGCCGGCAATCCACGTGCCGCAAGACAGGTTGCATGGCTATTGCATTCTTCTTCTAAAAAAGATAACTTACCATGGCACCGTGTTATTAATAGTAGAGGTTATATTTCATTACCACGCTTTAAAGGTTATGAACTTCAAAAGCAGCTATTATTAGAAGAAGGTATCGAATTTGGTGAGAATGATTTTATTGATCTTAAAAAATATCAGTGGCGAACTTTAAAGTAGGATTTATAGCAATATTATTTTTAAAATTAAAAACTAAGTGAAAACATTGAAAGAAGAGAGATCGGTTTCAGCAGTAGTTTATCATAATAAAAAATATCTATTATTAAAGTATGGATTAGGACACTGGGGTTTTGTAAAAGGTCATATAGAAGAAGGAGAATCGAATGAAGAAACTATAATGAGAGAATTGTATGAAGAAACTGGCATAACTGATGCTGATATCATAAAAGGTTTTAAAGAGAAGTATGATTACTTTTTTAATTTTCAAAGCGAAAGAATTCATAAATATGTGGATTGCTATCTAATAAAATCGAACACAGAAGAAGTTATATTGAGTTATGAGCATGATGATTATGTTTGGTTGCCTTTAAAGGAAGCTGTAAAGCGAGCAACTTTTAAAAATACTAAATTTTTACTGAAAAAAGCTAATTTATATCAGAGAACTACATTGGATAAATATATTAACAAATTTTCTTAAATTTTTAAATTATGGAAACGTTTTAATAATAAGAAAGAAATTAGGCATGACTAAAAAGTTAAATTTTTAATTTCATTAAAAAAAGTAAAATTTGGACTCGATAAAAATTAAATTAGTTTTGAAAAAATAAAAAATATATATAAATAACATATTTGAATTAAAATGAATGTAAGAAGACATGAAGGTCATGAGAGAGAAATTCCACATGCTCATTTTTATCATATCATATTACCCATCATCTTTATGGTTATATGGTTTTTAGATTCTCAGATTTTTCAAATATCGACAATTTTGAATGATTTTTTACCTTTAATGATTCGATTTTCCATTTTTATATTGATTATTATCATTGCGATTACCTTTATAATGTTATCTCATCGAGCTCTATTTAAAAATCATCAACCTCCTACTAAGATAATAACTTCTGGTATTTTAGGTTATAGTCGCAATCCAATGTACTTTGGTATTATATTAATATATTTAGCATTTATCTTTCTATCTATCTCACTAATTAGTATAGGAATATTTATTATGATATTTCTCGTCTATAATAGAATGGTAAATTTTGAAGAAAATCTACTTGAAAAAATGTTTGGCAAAGATTATTTAGATTATAAGAAAAGGGTAAGAAAATGGTTTCCAATTCCAATTAAAACGAATGATTAATTTTAAAATAGAAATGAATTATTTTTTTCCAATTTTCCAATAATGATTTAATAATAATTCTAATTTTAAATAATTAATAAAAAGAATTTATAAGAATATTAACATTGAATTTCGAGAAAGTAATATGAAGGAATCACACCATAACCATGATTGGAGTGGGGAAAGAGCAGAAAGTTTTATTAAAATGGTGGAAAAGAGGGTAAATTTTCGTTATAAACCTTTCGCAAAACAAGTTGTTAAAACAATAAAAATTTATAATATGACAAAGAACTGTAAAATCTTAGATATTGGATGTGGTCCTGGCTTACTCCTATTTGAGATTAAAAAGTTAAATCCAAATCTTCAATTAATTGGTGTTGATCCCTCAGAAGTGATGTTAAATTCTGCTAGAACAAGAGCTAAGGAATATGGTTTTAATGACTCAGAATTCAAGAAAGGATATGCTGAAGGAATTCCGATAATTGATAATGAAATTGACATAGTCGTATGTTTTAATAGTCTTCACGATTTTAAAAGCCCAAAAGAAGCAATAAAGGAAGTTTCGCGTATTTTAAGAAAAAATGGAATATTTATTTTAAAGGATAAAAATGGATCTTATCCCAAATGGAAAATACGTCTACATTTTGTATCGCTATCATTTAAACTTGGAAAAGACCAAGCTAAGAGGCATTATAAAAGTAAAGATCACTGGCTTAAACTCGATCAAGTAAAGGATTGGATGTCCGAGAATGGTCTTAAAGTAAGAATAGTTAGAAAAAAGGCAGATTATGTTATTATCGGCAAGAAGTGAGCTATAAGTTTAAATAGAACTAAACTTAAAGATTAGAATAACGCTTAAACAGTAAAAAAAATTTTTATATATATTGAATTTATTCTTATATTAAAAGAATTTAATAACAGGCTAAATACAATGAAGTTGTATCAAATTAGTGATAATGGAGATCTATTTGAATTAAATCGATTAGATTTCAAGGAAAACGATGTTTATCTTGTCGATGATATGGAAAAAAATACAGTTTATATGTGGGTTGGACTTGAGGTTCCTGAATATAAAAAAGATATTACCGCAGCATGGGCACGTCGATTAGATAAAGAGAGAGGAGGTTCTTCCAAAATTTTAATTATGAAACAAAAGAGAGAATATGGTTCATTTTTAGCAATGATGGAAGATTTGAGAAAAGGATTAATTCCGGGAAATACAGTGGAAAGAAGACCGGAGTTAATATTAGAAAAACCCAAAAAAGAGATTGAACTTGTCAGCAAACAAGATAAAAGAGATGATGAAGTAATTACCTCTGAAAAATCAGAGTTAGAAACAAGGATACTTGCATGGTTGAATCAAATTAAAACTTATAGAGGATTAGAAACCGAAAAGGTACATAAAGAAACAGAAGAAATAGAGGAAATTGATTTTGAAACTCAGATTAGAGAAGCAGCTTATTTTCTATCTTTGGATCGGTATACATATGATGAATTATGTTGGATGTTAGCCGAAAAAATTCAAAAAATAAACATGAAAATGCCTTCGATCGAAGACATCAGAAAAAAAGCTGAAGAAGTATTTAATTCTTCAAGTACATATGATGAGTTATGTTGGTTAAATGCAGAAATGGATGTATTAATTCTACGAAAATATATTGAAAAGGAAAAAAAACCTTTAGAATTTCTTTAATTATTGTATTAAAAAATTTAGGATTTTATCATTATTAGCATCATCTTAAATTTCTCTAGCGCTCTTAAAGCGTGAGGTTTATTAGCAGGCATTATTATCATTTGCCCCTTTTTTAAAATATGACTTACTTTTGAAATGATAATGTCTGCTTTACCATCAAAAATGTAAACAAGAGCATCAAAGGGTGCTGTGTGTTCACTCAAACCTTGATCTTCATCGAAAGCAAATAAAGTCACCGTTCCTGCATTTTTATCAATTAAAGTTCTACTCACAACCGACCCTTCTTGATAATCTAAAAGACTTTCTAAATCGAGAATTTGACTTACTTTAGTATTGGGATTAGATTCAATCATATTAAAATCATTTATTCGAAAATATTTCTTTTAATGTATTAAGGATTAAATTCAATTTAAAATTAGATTCGAACATGTTCCTTTAAAATCAAAATAATTTTTTGTTATAATCTAATATTAAAATAAACTTGTTCTGTAAAACTACTAAATTTTACTCCAACATGCTAGTATCATTAACAAATCTATTAATTTCATAGAAATTTATAAAATTACAATTGAATTTTGTTTTTATCATAGTTCTTTTTTATTATTGAGGGTAACTATTATATACATTTATGTCATATATTTTTCTTGTTTGAAGACAATTTTGTCGTATTGTCTATGAAATCTAAAAAAATATATTGAATCCTTAGAAATAGGGTGATTCAAGAAATATGTCCCATCATAATATTAAAACTAAAAAATTGATAATAAGTCGAAATCATGATTCTAAATTTTCATTGAGTCCATACGCATGGAAAATTTTTATACTTTTAACTCTAATTTTATCTTTAATCTTCACAGTTTCAAAAATTCCAACTATTGTTGCCGCTGACGGAACTTTCACTGAGGATTTCACAACAACAACGTATAGAGATTCTGCTAACACAAACGTTTCAGGATGGGGTACTGGTACAATTGAACTCCCAATGAGACGTCCAGAACTCAAAAGTACATTTGACACACCTCATAGCGTAACGAGTGTGTATGTATCAGGTAATTATGCTTATGTAACAGATGCTGAATCAGGTGTAGCGAATGCTTATCTAATCCTTGATATTAGTGATCCTTTAAATCCTATACTCATAGGTAACTGTAGTCTCCCAGACAATCCTATTGATTCCGTGGTTGTAGGCAACTATGCCTATATCGCAAATGGACCTGCTGGATTAGTCATTGTAAATGTTGCTAACCCTAGTTCCCCATTTATGATAAGCCAATACGACCTACCTGAATATACACTTGATATCGGTATTTCGGGTAATTTTGCCTATGTAGTTTTTGCTCCTGCCACGGGTACGAATACTTATTTTGTATCTTTTGACGTTAGCAATCCTAGTAATCCTACATTAGCTGATAGCTATCACCTTCCTCATTTTGGCTATGGTTTACATGTTTCGGGTAATCGTGCCTATGTAGCATGTTGGATGGATGATTTATTAATTTTTGATATCTCAAATCCTTATAATCTATATGTATTAGGAGGCGTTAATCCACCTGGAGAGAGTTATGATTTATATGTTGAGGGAAATTATGCTTATCAATGTTGTAGTTCTGCGGGTTTACAAATAATAGATGTCAGTAATCCAGCAAATCCTTATGTAGTAAGCTCTTTTGATACCCCTCAAGTTGCATATTCTGTTTTCGTTTCGGGAACTTACGCCTACATTGCGGATATTTACTCTGGTTTAAGAGTTGCAGAGATTAGTAATCCGCTAAATCCTATTAATGCTGGTGCTATTAATCCTCCTGGGACTGATTACGGGGTTTATGTATCAGGTAATTATGCATACTTAGCAAGTGCAACTGGAGGTTTGCATATTATCGAAGTAGAGCCTGGTTTCCATCTTGAACGAGCATCTCTAGCAGTTGCGCAATCTTTAACGGTATATTCTGCCCCAGAATTCTATTCTGTGGTTAAAGCTAATCTAACAGCTTCAGATTCAATGCCTATTGGTACATCTATTGATTATTATCTTTCAGCTGATGATGGATCAAATTGGGAACAAGTAATAAAGGGTAATGAGCATAGTTTTTCAAATGCAGGTGCTAACCTGAAATGGAAAGCGATTTTGCATACTTCAGATCCTTTTGCTACTCCTACAATTTCCTGGATCTCAATTAATTACAGCATTTCATTGAAAACGCCATTACTATTATCACCGGAAGACGGATATATTACTAATAATACTACACCTATATTTGAATGGGAGAATGTTTCAGGTGCTACAAGCTATCAATTTCAATTAGATACATCTACAAGTTTCAACTCACCCGATTTAATTAATCTTAATTTGTTTTCAACTACATACACTCCTCCAGCTCCTTTAACTGAAGGAACATGGTATTGGAGAGTTGCGTCAATCGATTCTGAAGGATATTCTAGTCCATTTTCAAATTACCGTACTATTGTAATTGATATAACACCTCCAAATCCTCCAATTTTATTATTACCTTATCATCAATCCTATGTTTTTGATAATACTCCATATTTTGAATGGAATGTCGTATCAGATGCTAATAGGTATAATTTACAGATTGATAATGATTTAACTTTTACATCTTCTTTTCTTTACATGGTTACAAATATTTATTCTGTGAATTTTACTGTTAATACTTCTTTTCCTGACGGGATATGGTATTGGAGAGTTTGTTCAATAGACAATGCTAATAATCAAGGACCATATTCCGCCGCAAATAGTTTCTTAATAGATACAGTTCTACCATCTGGTAATTATTCAGAAGATTTTACTACATTTTATTACAACGATTCTATTAATACTGATATCTACGGTTGGGGTTCTGGAGCGATTGCTCTTCCAGAAAGAGAGCCAATTCCAATAAGCTTATGCGCTACGTATGATTTTGCTGATGAAATTTTCATTTCCGGTGATTATGCTTACGTAGCTGATGGATTAGATGGATTAACAGTAGTTGATATTAGTGATCCCCAAAACCCGTTTATCGCTGGAAACTGTGATACCCCTGATTATGCAGATGGTGTGACTGTATCAGGTGATTATGCTTTTATCGCGGATAGAGCTTCTGGTTTGCAGGTAATGGATATTAGTGATCCTACTAATCCATTTATAGTTGGTAATTATGATAATGATCAACCATTCCTCCAAACAGTTATATCAGGAGATTATGCATATATTGCAAATTTCTTTGGAGGTTTGCTGGTTATCAATATTAGTAATCCAGCAAATCCCCTTTATGCGGGATCTTGTATAACAGATTATCTTGTTTTAGAACTTTCTATTTCGGGTGATTTTGCATTTGTCTCTGATCAACAAGAAGGTATAAAAATTATAAATATAACTGATCCCACCTTACCAGAAATAATTGGGTCACATGACACTAATAATGCTCGAGACTTAGTTGTGTCAGGGAATTATGTTTATGTAAATGATTATATTACTGGCTTAATGGTTTTCGATGTTTCAAATCCTAAAAATCCTATAAATGTTGCAAATTGTAGCCTTCCTTCCGGGAATGCAGCAGCTATTTTTGTTTTAGGTGATTTTCTTTATCTAACAAATACATTAAGCGAGTCTGGGTATTTGTATATAATTGATATTAGTGATCCTATCAATCCATATATTGCAGGATATTGTGAGACTATTGATATGACCTTAAGTGTGTTTGTTGACGGTTGCTATGCATATATCGCAACTTCTTTTAGTGGAGTACAAGTAATTCGGATTAGTGATCCTATTTCTCCTTCAATAATAGGATTTTATGATACATCTTGGTCTAGCGAAGATATTTATATATCTGGAGATTATGCGTACGTGGCAGATGGTCAATCAGGTTTGCAAGTTATAGATATTAGCGATCCTTCAAATCCAATCCTTGTTGCTGATTGTGATACCCTTGGTTATGCTTACGATATTCAAGTTGCTGGAAATATTGCATATATAGCAGATGGATCTTTTGGATTGTGGATAGTAAACATAAGTGATCCTACTGGACCCTCTAATATTACTGCATGTGATACTCCTAATTTGGCTCAAGGTATTTTTATTTCTGGTAATTATGCATATGTGGCAGATGGTCAATCAGGTTTGCAAGTTATAGATATTAGCGATCCTTCAAATCCAATCCTTGTTGCTGATTGTGATACCCTTGGTTATGCTTACGATATTCAAGTTGCTGGAAATATTGCATATATAGCAGATGGATCTTTTGGATTGTGGATAGTAAACATAAGTGATCCTACTGAACCCTCTAATATTACTTCATGTGATACTCCTGATTTGGCTCAAGGTGTTTTTATTTCTGGTAATTATGCATATGTGGCAGATGGTCAATCAGGTTTACAAGTTATAGATATTGGCGATCCTACAAATCCAATCCTTGTTGCTGATTGTGACACTACTGAAATGGCTATAGATATATTTGTATTCGGAGATTTTGCGTACATCGCAGACAATGCATCAGGTTTACAAATATTAGACATTTTTGATCCATTAAATCCTTATATTTATGATTCTTGTGATACTCCTTATTCTGCTTATGGAGTCTATATCTTTGGAGATCATGCTTATATAGCTGATGGGGTTTCCGGGTTGCAAGTAATAATAATTACACTAAATCGAGTACTACAGTATGAACCTTCAGGGATTGCCCAATCTACAACAGTTTTTATTAGTTCTAATACTAATTCGCCATTTAAATGTACGTTAGTTTCTACGGATGATATCCCTTCAAATACAAATATTACATATTATATTTCACCTGATGATGGAATAAACTGGGAGCAAGTATTACCCGGAGAAGAACACTACATTACAAATCCAGGAAACCAATTTAAATGGAGAGCGATTTTGAGTTCTCCGGATTTATATAATACTCCCATGATTTCTTATCTATTTATAACCTTTACATCTCTATTAAATGCACCCAATTTGATATCTCCTGATAATGAGAGTATAACAAATGATAACACACCTATTTTCGAATGGGAAAGCTTGCCTGGAGCAGTAAAATATTTATTTGAATTAGATACTTTACCTAGTTTCGATTCACCTGATTTTAGTAGCAATGAGACTACACTCACTAGCTTTACCCCAATTTCTGCTTTATCAGATAGTACTTGGTATTGGAGAGTTGCTGGCAATGATTCATATGGAAATTTAGGTATATTCTCGGATGCTCGAAATGTTCTTATAGACACAGTTCCTCCGGGAGTACCTATTCTAATATTGCCTGAAAATAATAGTTTTATTAATGATAATACTCCAACCTTCATATGGTTCCATGTACCAGGCTCTGATTATTATATCTTACAATTAGATACATCTCTTTCATTTTCATCTGGTGATCTCATTACTATTACTGATATAAGGGCAACAAGTCGTATATTGCCATCTCCTATTACTGATGGTGTATGGTATTGGAGATTATGTGCAGTTGATGCTGCTGGAAATCAAGGAAATTATTCAGATCCATTTACCTTTACACTTGATACTATACCTCCCGGAGTGCCTAGTTTAATTTCTCCTCCAGATGGAGTACTTACTAATGATAATACACCTACATTCTCTTGGAGTGGTCTAGTAGGCATAAAATATTATATCTTACAATTAGATACTTCGGATACATTTTCTTCTGGTGATCTAATCACTATAACTGATATATTAACAAACAGTTATACACCCACATCCGCACTACCTGATAATACATGGTATTGGAGGGTCTGTGCCGTAGATTATGCTGACAATCAAGGTCTTTATTCGAGTTTTTATAATTTGACAATTGATACGATACCTCCGGGGACACCTACTTTAATTTCTCCTCTAAATGATACTACTACATCTGATAATACACCCTCGTTCTTATGGAGTTCTTTACCAGATGCTTTTTACTACATTTTACAATTAGACACGTCTCTTACATTTAGTACTGGTAATCTCATTACTATAGTTGATATTACTACAAATAGCTATAACTTATTAAGTGTTCTTTCTGATGGCACGTGGTATTGGAGGGTATGGGCTGTTGATGAAGCTCAGAATCAGGGATCTTATTCTAATCCCTTTACTTTAATAGTAGATACAACTATTCCAGGACCTCCTAATTTAATATCTCCAATTAATAACAGCCTTATAAATGATAATACACCTACTTTTTCATGGACTAGTATTCCGGATGCAGTTTCTTATATTTTGCAATTGGATACATCTCTTTCATTTTCTTCTGGAGATCTTATTACTATCTCTGATATTCTAATGACTAGTCATGAATTAATATCTTCTCTCCCCGATGATAACTGGTATTGGAGAGTGTGTGCTGTTGACAACGCTGATAATCAAGGTCCTTATTCAGATCCCTTTACCTTTACACTTGATACTTCACCTCCAGGAGTACCAAATCTAATATCTCCATCTGATAATTTAATTACCAATAATAATACGCCAATGTTTTCATGGACCAGTGCAACAGATGCTAATTATTACATACTTCAATTAGACACCACTCTCAATTTTAATTCTGGAGATCTTATTACCATCTCTGATATTCTAACAACAAGTTATGAATTTATATCTCCTCTCCCTGATGATAACTGGTATTGGAGAGTGTGTGCTGTTGATGCTGCTGGAAATCAAGGACCGTATTCAACCAGTTATAATATATTGATTGATACAATAGCTCCAAGTACTCCTAGTTTGGTATCTCCATTAAATAATACCTTTATTGGAAATGATTTAATTTCTTTTTCATGGAGTAATATAATGGATGCTGATTATTACGTATTAGAAATTGACACTTCTATGTTATTTAATACTCCTAATCTTATCATAGTAAATCCTATATCTAATTCTATTAATCAGGTAATTCCTTTTGATGGTGAATGGTATTGGAGAGTGTGTGCTGTTGATGTTGCTGGTAATCAAGGTTCTTTTTCAATTTCCTATTATTTTATCCTTGATACAATTCCACCTGTAATTGATGCTCCAGAAGATTTTTCTTATGAATTTGGTTCTACAGGAAATAATATTAGTTGGAATCCAAGTGATAATAATCCATCTATATACATTATTGAAAGAAACGGGACACAGATTTTGAGTAATTTTTGGGATGGAAGCCCGATAACTATAAACATTGATGGTTTATCTGCCGGTAATTATGTATACAATTGCACAGTTTACGATAAGGCAGGGAATTATAATAGTGATACTGTGAACATATTGGTGATAGAAGAAGAGCTGCCTCCTAAGCCTCCTGAACCTTCAAGAATACCAGCTTTTGATTTATTATGCTTAATATTTGTAATTTCCATTATAACAATAGTACTGATAAAAAGAAGATCATATAATAAAATCTATTAATTTCATTTTTTTTTTTAAAAAAATAATTGTAATTTTTTATTTTTAATTTAAATCGCAAATATTATAAGATTTTCAAGATTTTTAGAATCTAGAATTTCAACGATATTGGTTATTAAATTATGGATGATGAAAATTTAAATAT
>JBHLJZ010000020.1:0-8857 GCA_048887165.1 Candidatus Hodarchaeota archaeon
TGAATAACCGAAGAAGGGATTTTTAGCGACTCCAAAAGAGGGAATGTTTAAAGCTAACCCTAATTGAGTAGCTTCTCCAAACCTTTTAGGATGATTAATTCCATGACCATCGCAAATAATCAATTCTGGAGATTTAGAAGCATTTTTTATTGCTATTGAGATTAATTTACTTTCGCGAAAACCTAAAAATCCAGGTTTATAGGGGAATTTTACTTCATCATGTGCATATGAAGTATTAACCATTATATTTTTTTTTAAATCCCATAGAACAACACACGCTATTCCCCATTCTATATTATTTTTTGAATAATATGAGATATCAACACCAGCTAATAAAGAAATATTCTTTAATGATTTATATTTTGATTTTCTTTCTTTTCTTTTCAAAAGATTTCTATATTTGATTTGTATCTCCTCTGCTTTTTCAAAAGTGATATTGTCATTCAATAACTCACTATAATTTACTTTTTTCATTTGCTTAAAGGATGTTAAATTTAATTTTTACTTTTTGATTAATATCTCATAAATTACTAGTAAAATAACTTATTAAAATTAAATTGTCTATACTTTAAAATTACCAAATCCAAACTAAATATTTATTTAATTTCAAGCAATTAATTTATCAGATTATGAAGATAGCTGTAGCAGGAAAAGGAGGAGTAGGAAAAACCTTAGTAGCTGGAACCTTAGCTAGATTCTTTGCAAATGACGAATTTAAGGTTTTAGCCATAGATAATGATTCTGCAATGAATTTAAGTTATACACTTGGAATAGATAGTAATGTAAAATCGAAAATTGTACCGATTTCAGAAATGAAAACATTAATTGAAGAAAGAACAACTGTTAAAGGTGCAGGAGCTGGAGTCTATAATATTAATCCAGAAGTTTCAGATATCCCTGACAAGTTTAAAGTTTCTGGTCCTGATGGATTACAATTGCTTGTTTTGGGAGGAATTGAGGAACCAGCAACGGGATGTTTATGCCCTGAAAATGCATTAATTAGAACTCTACTATATAATTTATTTGTAAAAAGAGATGAAGTGATTATTGTAGATTTTGAAGCTGGTTTAGAACATTTAGGGAGAGGTACTGCAAAGGGAATAGACATTATGTTAGTTATAACTGAACCATCTCAGAAATCATTAGATTTATGCTTTAAAATAATAGATTTATCAAAAAAGTTAGGTATAATTAATATTTATTTAGTAGCAAATAAAATAATTGAAGATTCTCAATTAGAGATCATTAATAAAAGAATAAGAAAGTGGGAAATTCCATTATACCATTCTATACCATTTGATCCTGATATAGGAAAAGCAGATTTAAATGGTATATCTCCACTAGATTTTAATCCCAATTCTAAAGCTATCAAATCAATTAATACTCTATACGAAAAGCTAAAAACTTTAAAAGAACAAGTATTTGATTTATAATTTTATCTGGAATATATATTCTATATATTTGAGTTTTTAATACCTAATTTTCCTATAACTCTATTGGAGAAATCCAAATTTAAATATATATAGAATTAAAGGGGGATATGAATGGTAAAGAAAAAAGAAAATCTATTGGTATTAGGGATGTTTTCTTTAATTATTGCCATTATTCTTGGAAGGTTTGGGGAAGCTAATCTAATACTTGATTTAGTAATAATTTTATTTGTCGGAATCGCAATTTTCTCTAATGCGAGGTATATGGTTTTAGTTTCTCTAGATAAAAAGAAGAAATAATTCGCAATTTTAATTAATGAAACAGATAATAAAAAATAATTTACAATACATCAGTAAGGTCTAAATTTTGTTCATTTGCTAACTCCTTCCACTGCTCTATAGCTTCTAGAGCATCTTTTTCATCCATTTGTTCTATAGCATAACCCGCATGAACAATAACATACTTTCCTATTTCTGGATATTGAATTAATGCTACTATAACGTTTTGTTTAAGTCCATCAAAATCTACTAAAGCAGAATTACCATCAATTTCAAGAATTTTACCAGGAATAGCAAGACACATAATCTTAATAAGTAATTAATTTTTTATAAATTCCTAAATCTTCTACTTTAAAAAAAATTAATGCTTTTATAAAATTATTGATAAAAAAGAGAATTATTTTTCTTCTATATTTCTACTATACTTTTCCCGAATAATAATCAATTAGATTATCAATCCAGTTAAAAATTTCTTCTTTTGATAAATTATCTATATTAAACTTTAATCTCTCTAATTCTTTCAGTAGATTCTGTGTTTCAATAGGGATTGATTTCTGAGTCAATTCAAACAAAAATTCATTTGTTTTATTAATTAAGGATTTAATTTCTAATACCATAGGTTCGATATTCGGAGAATTATCAAATCGGCATAAAAGATTTATTAAATTAAATAAATACTCTGTTTTATTTCCTTTAAAAGAATTATCGAAAGTAAAATAATATCCCTCATAATCATCGAGAGGAATTAACTCATCATATCTATTTGCAATTTTTATTATTGATTTCACATTTTTAAATAATGTAGACGGAATCCATCTAAACATTTGATAACTTGATTCTACATTTCCACATCTGATTACTGGAGTAAACTTATTAATTTCTTTAAATAAGCCAAAGGGTATAAATATGAAATCTAATGATGCATTAGAATTATAAGGATTAAGCTCTATGTATAGATTTTTAATAGTATGAACGATTTCGGCTTTATGGTCGATAATATCAAATAAAATTTTATTTTCTTTTGGTCTATATATATAAAATAATAGGCCTTCAAAACCTTTTATATCTAAATCCATAGAAAAATAAAGTCGCTCACTTGAAGCATCACATTTCTCGAATTTCACATCTAAGAATAAATGATAATAATTTTCAATATAAGGAAAAAACCATGGTGGTTCTCGTTCAGAACTAAATGACATATATCTCACTCAATAATTTAATAATTTTTAATTCTAATTTATACCTATAAACCAATAATGTACTAAATTATTTGAAGTCTCTCTAAATATAATTCAATACTTATAGATAAAGTTGATTTTTTGATATTTAAATCTTACAATTACCAATAATTCAAAAAAATAATAAAAAAAAATAAAAAAAATTAATAATATATCTCGGTTTTAACCGATTTTTTCCATATCCAATCGGGTTCTATGAAACTTCATACCAATCTCATCAGGACTAATTCCCATAGCTAATGCGTACAATTCTGTTATATATAACACAGGAAAGCTATATTCAGACTCATATTTTTTTGACAAATCGCGCTGTCTTGTATCAAATTGCTGAAAACATGCAGGACAATTTACAACGATTATATCAGCACCTGCCTTCTTAATGCTATCTAACTTATTTTTCAAATTAGCCATGCCATAATCCTCATAAGCGTTGGTTACCGCTGAGCCACAACATAGAACTTCTTCTTCGTAATCAACCACAGTTGCTCCTGCTGCTGCTACAAGTTCTCTTAAAGTAGTTGGACGCATTGGATCATCTGACTCCATCCATTCTGCTGGTCGCATGTAGTGGCATCCAGGATGACAAGCTACTTTTAATCCAGATAATGGTTTAGTAATAGCCTCTTTCACTTTATCAAGATTTTCTTTTAAAATGTCAACAAAATGTTTAACATCGACAGTTCCTTTAAATTCCTTTCCAATTTTTGCCAACTCTTTATTAACTTTATTCATTTTCAAGGAATCATGCTTTAACTGATGTTGAACACCTCGTAAAGTATTTGCGCAACCGTTACATAATGAAATTATATCTTTCCCTTCAGCTTCTGCTAAACATAAATTTCTAGCACCAACAGCTAACCACGCATTATTATCGAAGCTTTTCATTCCTGTTGGATCAGGACAGCAAGAGAAAGGTGCCTGAGAAGTTTCTATACCTACTTTATCAAAAACTTTTCTAGATGCTGCTTCAATAAAAGGTATTCTGTTACCAATGGTACATCCTTCAAACATTTTATACTCTGTCATTTTTTATTCCACCTCTTACTCTAGCTTTTTATCAGCTCCTATATTTTTTAATAAAGTCTGTAATTCGCCTACATCTGGAGCGGCAACAGCAGGTATACCTAACTGTTCCCTTCGTCTTTCAATTGCAGGTTGTGTTGGAATTGCTTTAGCATTGTCAAATATTGCTTTTGCTTGAGCATAAATAAAATCTGGGGCATTACCATCTTCAGCAGATTTATTTTTTAAGAAAGTAAATATTTCTGTTAATTCAATATGTTGTGGACAAACCTCATCGCAAGTATCACAAACAGTACATCCCCAAATAGTTAAAGGATCTGCCGAAAAAATTGCATCCTTATAACCTAATAATGCATTTAAGATATTACTTCTTGGATTATATCCACTTGTGGTGTAAAAATCCATACTTACAGCAGAAATAGGACAATTATCAGTACATCTACTACATTGATAGCAATATTTGATTAAATCAGACCCGATATGATAATCCATAACTTGTTTTCTAAACTCAAAATCTATTGTCATTTTTTTTCACATTTTTATGTTTTTTCATTCTTTATTGTTTGATATTTTGGTTGGCTTTAACCCGGGCGTGGGTAGTTATATCCAATCTATTATTTTTATTGGATATTCATCCTAAGCCAACATTTAACTTGCGAGAGTAAATCTCAGTGCCTTTTTCATCAACTACTGTGATGTGTGCGGCACACGATAGTCAGCAATCAAAACAGCGAACTATCATTTCCAAAAGATTTACTACTCCTTCTGGTATTTCTTCACTCATTTCTTTTATATCGCCTATAAATTTTAATTTTATTTTATCCAAGGGTCTGGTAATTTTAATCCATCCAAAGCTTTATCTTCAAATACCTGTTTGGCTACATGCATTAAAGTTTTTTCGATACCCGCAATATTGTGATTTGTAGCAACTAAAAGGTTTGCTTTTTTACATAACCCATCTACATCTGACCAAATATGATATAACAATAGCCCTCGTGGTGCTTCTACTAAACCAACACCATCAGCTTCTCTTGGTTGGACATCTAACGTTTTACAATCTGGATTGACAATATCAGGATCCTGAAGTAAGGTGGCTATCATCTCAATAGATTCAACCAATTCAATTAATCTCGCCCAATGATACGCAAATGTATGATGAGAAACAGCACCAACTTTATCTCTCATAGCCCTCAATGCCTCATCAGCTAAAGGAGTTGCCATTTTATCAGCTGCATTAATCATTGCCAAAGTATTAGCACGATATATACCTTCAGGGTACCCTGCAGGCTTGTAGTACATATGCGTTGCATATGAATGTTCTGGAATGTGTTCACCTAAAACATCCAAATAATTTTGAGGTGGATAATCGAATTTCTTACCATCAGGAGCAACAATCCTTATGTCGCCTTCATAAATATCATGCACACCATTTTTAGTCATTCCAGCATAATATGTTGGAACTACACCAACATTAGCTACAACATCCCAATAATCTTCAACAACTTTTAACCCAATTTCTACTGTCTTTTTTGTCCATTCGACTTGGTCTTCGATTTGTTTTAAAAATAAATCACGAGCGTTTTCATCCATAGCTTTTTTCATTCCTCCAACAATAGCCGAAATTGGATGTACAGACTTACCTCCAATGGTAGCACATAATTTTTGACCAAAATCCATCATTTTTAGGGCCATAGCACCTACATCTGGCATTTGATTGATGACATGAACAACATTTCTTAATGCTGGATCTGCCATTGGTCCTAATAGGAAATCTGGTGCTGCCAATGCATAAAAATGTAGCGCATGGGAAGAGTATTGTTTTGCGTTAATAAGTAATTTTCGCAATTTCAACGCAGGTGTAGGAATTTCAACACCCCAAGCATTTTCTACAGCTTTAGTTGGAGCTAAGTGATGAGGTATAGGACAAATTCCACAAATTCTAGGTGTAATTCTAGGAATATGTTCACAATAACGACCTTCAAGAAATTTTTCGAAAAATCTTGTTGAGGTGATGTTGAACTGAACATCTTGTACCTTTCCATCATCTCCTAAAACTAATCTTAAGCCTCCATGTCCTTCTAATCGAGTTACTGGCTCAACTTCTATCTCTTTTACCATTTTTTATTCGCCTCCTTTATAACTTTTATTTGAAGCTAGGGTGAACTTTTCAAAAGTTCCTAAATGATCTTTGACTTGACTTAGCAATTCTTCTTTTGATAAGTCGACATTAAAGCTTTTGGTCACAACATCAGCAAATCTGCTTGCTTGATCTGTAACCCATTCGGTTTGACCGAAGCAGCCAGTACATGGTGCGTTAACCTTAAGACATAATCCACCACAACCTGCCTTAGTTACTGGTCCCATACAGATATATCCTTGTTCAATTAAGCAATCATCCATATTTGGTAAACCCTCATAATCACGCTTTACTTTTACCATTCTTGACTTACTTCCTATGATTCTTGGGCAAGTGTCGCATACATTAGATATTTCATGAAAATCAGGATTATCCCTTAGAAATCCTAATGCATTGGATGCAATATTTTCAGTTGCTTCTGGAAGATTAGCTAGAGGAGTTTCTGCTTTACCTCGTTTTTTAACTTGCTTAAGAATATCTCCAGAAAGATCAAAACCTGCCATTAAAGGTATATTTAAGAATAGTGATAAAAATTCATATAAGCTCTTTTGGTTGCCTGAGCTGATACCTCCTAAATTAGAGGACATAGTTTCCAATTTATCTGCTCTAGTATGAATGGTTTTTGCTGGGCCAAAACACCCAACACAGGGCTCTCCATCACCGGTGCACTTTAATGAGCATCCAGTGCTTGTAATTGGTCCGAAACACATAGTACCTTTTTCTAATAAGCAATTTTCATTGTTTAAAGCACAATCATTGCAAAAAGCTGATTCCTTCATTGGAAAGGGTTTTTGACCAAGCAGGAATCCAACCGCACTTACGATAGCTTCAGGTTTAGGAGGACAACCTGAAATATAAGCATCAACCTTAATGACATCATCTAGTGGTACTATTTTATCTGTGAAACCAGGCATATGTTCCTTTGGTTCATGAGGGGATTCATTAGTAATGCTTTCTGCTTTAGAAAATTTCCTATCAATTAATTCTTGAACATTCCACTGATTTGCCAATCCATGAACATTCCCGTAACAGGCACATGATCCAAAAGAAATGATGAGTTGGCATTTAGCCCTCATTAGTTTAGCATTTTCAATATCCGTATTGGTTCTAAGACTGCCTTCCACGAATCCTACTAAGATATCTCCGTCTGGTCTAGCTTTAAGGGAATCTTGTTTGAAATCTACGACTGCTGGCCAATATACAATATCTAATGCTGGTAATACTGGCAATAATCCCAAATGAGCATTCAATAAGGATTGATGACAGCCCCAGCAATCTGAACATTGCATAAAAGCTACTTTTACTGCCATTTTTTTATCATCTTATTATTATTTTTTAATAAATTATCGAATTATTTTTTAAAAAACGATTCAATGTTTAAGTTTATGGTTTAATTTATTAAAAAATTTTTGTTACATTGATAATTTATTAGACATAAGTTTCAAAATGTAACTTTTATAGCTTTAAAATTAGAAGATTATAATATAAGTTTTACAAAAATTGCTTTATAAAAAAATTCATAATTATATCTTTAAAAATTTCCACAACCATTACATTTCCCATCAAGATATGCAGCACAGTCTCGACAAATATTACCACACTTTTGCTCCTGACTTTCTTGGCTAAATAAATTTATAGGAACATATTTAGGTCTAATAATTTCAGTAGTAAAAATTACAGCGGAATGTAAAATCCCCTTTTTATTAGTTGGACCACAATAATTCAGATATCTATGTAAAATATCTAGATTTTGGCCTAATATTCCTAAGATTAAGTTATATTGTCCTGTAACTGGTGCAATTAAAAATGTTCTAGGACAATCCTGATAAGCTTTAATAATATTTTGGACTTCTTCAAAATTAACCATTTCCATTAATAAAAATAAAGCTTTATATTGGAGCTTATTTAAGTTTGTATTAGCTTGGACTTTAAGAATTCCATTATCTTCTAATTTTGCTATTCTTTTAGCGATACCTGTATGACTCATAGTTTCTGTATCAGATTTAATTATTTTTTTTTCCAAGTTTGTTAGGCTCTCACGCCCATTTTTGAATAAAGCATTTAATATTTGTTTATCAATATTATCTAATTGCATGGTATTCCACTAATAATGAAATTTATTTAATATAATCTTTATTTCCACTTTTTAAAATTTGTCGATTATAAATAATTTGAATTTTTATAAATTTTAGAAGAAATTACATTCTAATCAATAAAAAATAGTTAAATTTAGACTTTTTGATTACCTTCATTAACATATTAATAGTTTTTATTTCTTTTAATCAGATAAAAAAGAGTAAATAGTACATATCATGAATTTGTATATATCAGTTCAAAAAAAGGAGAAAATCCTTTTTCTAGATTTATTCTTAACTTAAATAAATTATAAAACAGATATTTAAATAGTAGTCTTGGACTAATAAGTCTAGATTTACAGATATTTTGGTTTCAAATTTAA
Source organism: Candidatus Hodarchaeota archaeon (assembly GCA_048887165.1). Taxonomy (GTDB): domain Archaea; phylum Asgardarchaeota; class Lokiarchaeia; order Sigyniarchaeales; family SOKP01; genus SOKP01. The sequence continues at coordinate 8,566 of JBHLJZ010000020.1, forward strand.
ACTCTACAAAAAATATTGGTAGATCTTTAAACCCACATTAATTAGATTGTTTAAATTATCCAAAATTGGTAAAACTTAAAATAGAAGTAATCGATTTTAAAAAATAAGGTGTATTTTTAAAAAGAATTATCTTTTTAAAACAATTTGCCTGAAAAAAATTAAAATTTTAAATAAAAAAAGTGAGCAATTGAATGAAAAAAAAAATAATACCTCTTTTAATAATCACTAGCTTTCTTTTAATAACAATCGGAGGAGTTGTTGCATATCCTTCTTCTATTGAGACTTTTGCTGG
>JBHLJZ010000020.1:8957-41634 GCA_048887165.1 Candidatus Hodarchaeota archaeon
TTAATAATCACTAGCTTTCTTTTAATAACAATCGGAGGAGTTGTTGCATATCCTTCTTCTATTGAGACTTTTGCTGGCGGATCACATGGAGGATGTCATGCGGGTGGGGGATCTACTCCACCTATTCTGAGTGTAGGCTCAACAGTAACTGCCACATCTGTCGAAGGTGTTTCTTTAAGTGCAGGTCAACAATTTACGGTAAATGTTGTAATCGATAATTTTACTGAAGCATTAAGTATAGATAGAAATAGTATGGTAAGTGTAGCAGTTCCTCGTACCCGTGGAGATAATGCTGTATTTGGCGCTCTTTTAGAGGATCCTATAAGAGAACATGACGTTACATTAGATGTTAATGGGGACTCAAATGTTTCGATATCATTTACATTAGTAGCTCCATTCACTAATGGTGATTATGATCTAGTTGTTGATGTTTTAGCTGCCGTAAACCATACTGATGGAAGTGCTTTACCTATAATTTATGCAACGGACACTTTAAGCATAACAATCAGTGGTGGTCTCATTCCCGGTTTTGAAATCTATACCTTGATCGGAGTACTTGTTATAACCACTGCCTCAATTATAGTGATTGTACGTCGAAGGCGACTTAAAGCTTCTAAATAGAATCAATAATAAAAAAGAATAAAAAAACAATAATTCATTATTTTTTTTTTAATTTTATATATTTTTAATAACAATTAATCCATAAGAATAAATTTTAAAAACAAATTATAATAACATCCAATTAAAAGGATTTAAAGATATTTTTTAATCAATTTTAATATAACTATTATTACCCTAATATTATTCCTAAAAACGCTTAAATTGATATTTTAAATTAATCGTGTATTAAAATGAATAAAATCTACAATTGGTTCAAAAGTGACTATTTACTTATCATCTCAATCTCACTACTTATTATAAATCTGTTTTTAATTTTTTTATTAACATCTTTTAACCGTATTGTTTACATGATATTTTTTTATCATGTTTCATCAGCTTGGCTTTCTTACTTTTCATTTGCTGTAAGTTTAATTTGTCATATTTTATACTTAAAACAAAAAAAATTATCTTGGAATCGTCTTGGTAAAAATAGTATTATTGTGGGAGAATTTTTTTGTGCTGTAACTCTTATTACTGGTTCGCTATGGTATAATGCTACCTCAGGAGGTTATAATAATATTTATTGGCAATGGAGCGATGCAAGACAGACTATGACTTTAGTCTTATTCCTTTCTTATCTATCTTATTTAATTTTTGGGAATATGATTGAAGAAAGAGAAAAAAAAGCTAAATTAACTTCAATATTAGGGGTCATACTTTTTCCCACAGTTCCATTAAGTTATTTTTCTGCAATAATATTTACAAGCTTACATCCGTTAATAAATCCTAATCCAAGTCAATCAGGATATATTTATTGGGATTTCATGAAATTATTTATATTATTTCTTAATTTGATAGCAATATCTCTATTTTTCATTCATGTTGTAAGAGATTTAGTTGAATTAGATAAAAGTAAAGAAAGATTAAATGAAATTATACAAAAAAATTTGAGAGAAGAATAAAAAAAATGTCAGAGCTTCTATTAGATTCCATAACAATGGCAATAAGTTATGTTTTATTTTGGTCTGTTATTATAATTTTAATTTTATATCCTAAATTACGTTTAAAAAAAACAAGAAAAAGGATTAAGAATTTAGAGAAAAATAGGTAAGAGATTGCGTTGAAAAAAACGAAAATTATAGCTATTTTAGCAGTTATCGTATCTTTGAGTCTTATTATTATATTGATATTTATCAATATACGTCCATATCTTAAAGTTTCACAGCTTGTTTCGGATCCAACAAAATATGACAATCGCGAAATTCAAGTAATAGGAATTGTACAAGATTTTTCAGGAGGGAATTTTAATTTGACAGAAAATACCGATAGAATATTAATTGATGTATCTGAGACAGCAATACCAAGTGAGCTGGAAAATGGACTTCAAGTGGTTGTAATGGGGCTATTTAATGCAACATTGATTTTAAAAGCGACCCAAATTCTTACTCAATGCAGTTAATGCTTTTTCAATCAAAGAGCAGATTTTGAGAAATTAAACTCAAAATTGAAGCCATAAGTATGATATGTGAAATTAAAAATAAAATTTCATAAAGACATTCAGATATTAATGCTAATTCTAATAATTTAATATTAATTGATATTATTGGGGTTGTTATTGGCAATATTATTGGAAATAAGATAAGTGGTAAAATAAATGACTTATTTTTAGCATACATAGAAAGTGCAGATACTATTGTACCACAGATTGATAAATCTATTGTAGGCAAAATAATACCTAAAACCAAATAATTCATTAATTGATAAAATTGTAAGTCAGGTGTTAAAGGATTAGAAATAAAGAAACTGAAAAGAAGAAGAATTATCTCAATAAAAATTAATATTATGAAACAGAAAAATATCTTGCTAAAAATGATTGTATTAGCAGAGACAGGTGAAGAAATTAATCCCCCTAAAGTCCCAGATTCTTTTTCTTTAATAAATAATTTAGCCATTACAAAAATAAGAGTGAAAAAAATTATTAACCATATCTCAATTATAAAGATCTCAAGCGGCATTTTTTGATATTGTGTACTGAAACTATAAACCGATGAAAATATAAAAATAGAAATTATATCAAAAAGAAATATTGAAATTATATCATTTATCTGTCGAATTTCTGATTTTACATCCTTACCTAATATGGAAAAAAATAGATTTATTCTCTGTTTAAATCTTATTTTCTTTTGATTCACTGGAGTATTACCTTAAAAGTATGATTCTATTTTAAATTCTTCATAATTTTCTCTTGTGATGAATTTTTTTATCTTACCTTTCTTTAAAATAATTAAATCATCACACACTTTTGATAATAAATCGATTTTATGGGTACTAAGAATTATAGTCGCATTTTTTCCTTTTTTCAAATTTTCAAGTAAATTTATCAATAATTCGGTTGCTTTAAAATCTAAACCTGAAAAAGGTTCATCTAAAAATAATATTGAGGGTTCATGAATTAGAACTCTAATTAATTCAACTTTTTGTTTCATTCCATGAGATAAGTTCCGAATAGGTTCATCTATCCAGTCTTGGATTTCGAATAAAGTGGTATACTTGTTTATTTTACTTTTTATATTACTTCTATCAAAATTATAATGTAGATTATCATAAAATCTTAAATTTTCACTGATTGTCAATTCTTCATAAAGAAAAGATTCATCAGTAGTAATCCCAATAATTTTTTTAATTGAATGTGAATTCTCTTCATAATTATATCCTTGAATATTAATTTTTCCTAAAGATGGTCTCAATAATCCGGATAAAATCTTAATTAATGTTGTTTTTCCCGCTCCATTCGCTCCTGCAATCCCGAAAATTGTATTTTCTTTTACTTTAAACGAAATATTTTTTAATGCAAAAAAGTACCCAAATTGTTTTGAAACATTGTTACAATTTATGATTTCTTTGTTTTCGATCGCCAAATTCTTCAACTTATAATTATAAGATTTAATTTTAGAGTTTCTAAAGAAATGAAACGGTTTAATTACCTTAAATTTAAATTAATAAATAAAAAAAATTTTTACTTTTTAAAAGGTTATTTAATAAATCTTTTAGTTCTAGATTTTATCCATAGAATTATAGTTATGATAGGAATAGCTAAAGCTGTTGCAATTATTAAACTCACATCGAATCCCGATACTAATTCTTGACCTGGATTAATAGTTGGTTGAGATTGAACTTTTTCAATAGTTGCATCATCATATCCTATATATCCAAATGTATCGTTTGCATAAAATCTAATTAAGATATCACCAATAGGCATGGTATCCCATAAATTTTGTTGTAATGTCCCGGTTAATTCAGTAATAGTTATATTATTAGACCAGTGAGTACCGTTATATAATGAATACCATATACTATCTAAGTTTGGTTCTGTTATGGAAATTGAGAAATCTGGGGGATTAGTTCCACTCTCTATGGGAAACGAAAGTATTGAAAGAACAGGTGCACTTATATCACCAATTATATTAATTGAATTAGTGAAATTTGTGTTTCCAGCAAGATCTGTAGCATTCACTTGAACCGAATGGGCCCCATCCTCATTTATAATGAAACTTGCATTCCATAAGTTACCACCTTGATAATTAAGCTGGACAAAAAGTATTTCACTAGGTGTTGTTATTGCAGCCCACAGTCCATTAGTATTAATGTCAGAACTTCCATTAAAAGCTGTGATTACTGTTAGGCCATTTGATGGATTTGGAAAAACACTATCAAGTGTTATATAAGGGGCAGATATATCACCTATAATATCGAGTTGATATGTAGTATTTGTGTTTCCAGCAAGATCAGTAGCATTCACTTGAACTGAATGTATTCCGTCTTCATTTACCATGAAAGTTGTATTCCATAAATTACCGCCTTGATAATTAAGCTGGAGAAAAAATATTTCACTAGGAGTTGTTATTGTAGCCCACAATCCATTAGTATTGATGTCACTACTTCCGTTAAAAGCCGTGATCACTGTTAGGCCATTTGATGGATTTGGAAAAACACTATCAAGTGTTATCCAGGGAGCATCAATATCGCCATAAAATGAATCTATTACGTATCCAATATTTGAATAAAGATCAGTCCCATTTATCTTGACTATATGAATCCCCGTATCGTGAACTGTATAATTAGTTATCCATGTTCTTGGGGCACCTGTAGGGTACATCATCCTATAAATAACTGTGTTATTTGGAGCTGTAATATTTAGTAATGGATTTCCCAATAACGGTTCATTTGATATAACAGTAATAAATGTTATTCCATTTGATGGATTTGGATTTATTGTGCTAATAGTAAGAATTGGGGAGAAAATATCGGTCGAAACAACTTCAAAATACCGTTTACTTACATTTGTATTTCCTGCTGCATCTGTAATATTAAGTTCAATCCAATAAAACCCTGGAGGAATATAAGTGTTATTTTCAAAATTAAATAGTCCATTAGAAGCTCCACTTGGATCAATCTGAGGTTTATTTTGAACATCACCCCACCTGGAATCGTTTATAAAAATATTTAAAATATTAGTACCCGTTCCATATGCCCATCCATTTATGGCAATAATTTCTCCTCCAATACTCGCTCCATCATACCCAGGGCTTGTAATGTCAACAAAAGGATCCAAAATGTCACCTGTAATACCTGTTGAGGTTGATATGTTGACATTTCCAGCGAAATCGGTTGCATTTATTTGAATTGAATATATTCCATCTTCAATTACTGTAAACGTGTTATTCCATTCATTCGATCCTTGATAAATTAAATCAAGAAAAATACTGTTAGCACTTGGGGTTGTTATCGTAGCACGTATCCCATCATTATTGATATCTGAACTGAAATTAAAAGCACTTATAGTAGTTATTCCATTTGAAGGGTCTGGGAGTACACTGTTTAGGATAATTGATGGTGCTGTATTGTCAACAATAACATCTATAGTTTCAGTATTATTTAAGTTTGAGGGATTAGCACTATCATTTGCTTTTACAGTTATAGTATAAAGACCATCAAATGCAGATAAGGAGTCCCATATAGCATCATAATAAGGATCGACGTTTAAAGCCATTGGAATTGTCTGATTATAAGAGCTAGCATTAGAAATTTCTGCCCAGACTGAGTCAATACCAGCACCTCCATAATCAACTACGCTTGCATTTATTATTATATTACCTTTTCCATAATCATTATCATTGGGGCTAATAATTGATACTTCAGGTGGTAAGAGATCTGATGGAGCTGATTGAACCGTAATTGCATAATCACTTGAGGCCCAGATGGTTTCGCTGCCAGACTTTCTATAAATTGCATCAGCTGTTAGGGTATATGATTGCTCTGAAACAGGAGCAGTGATTTGAAAATCAAATATGGCTGAATCTCCAGAAGTAATATCTGCAGATACCATAGTTGTATTAAAACTAAATTGCTTATTATGTCCTCTACCGGGATTTCCGCTCGGGAATCCAAATTTAAGTTCTTTTCCGTCTGCTTCAATGAAACTTTTTACCTGAACAGATAATATAAAGATCTCACCAGGATCTACAGTATCTCCAGAATTCGATACAAATGATATATATCCAGTACTACTTTGAGTTGATGTAGCAAAGTGGCAAGAAGTTCCATGAGAAGTCCCATTAAAATCATCAAAATAGCTTGTATATGCAACAGTAAATCCTGTAAATAAGATTAAAAAGCATGCAATAATTAAAAGAGACAAAGTTTTCCTTTTTTTGTTTTTCAATGAAAATCACATTTAATTTTTTGTTATTATGTTAAACTTTTAAACTTAAAATTAAATTTTATTAAATTTTGATAATTAAATTAATCAAACGATTGACAGCTTTTAACTTTTTTTTAAACTGAGTAATTTAAACAATCGATTTACTTTTAGTTTCAAGCTGAAACATTTTTGAAAAAAAAGTTTAACTTATAAATTAAATACTTGATAAATTGATGTGATTAAAAGAATAATTTGAAAAAAAAGGCTCAATAGTTATAGGTTTAAGCAATTTTACTTTTAATAAAAAATACTGTAATAATAGAGGGGATAATCCCAAATAAGAGAAGGGTAAATCCAGAAATATAAAAAATATCTAAAATCAAAACATAACTAGCATCAATTAAAGTTCCGATCAGGATAAGTGATATTCCTGCATGAATTATAGTTTTTGAATTTATTCTGATGAATTTTTGGATTCCCATTTTAAGATTACTTCTCTTTATCAATCTAAAGATTGAAGCAAAAAGAGCATAATAATATATAGATATAAAAGGATTAATCCAAATATCAATTAAAAATACTAATACTAAAGAAATAATTAATTGAATTATAAATGTAATAACTAATGTAAGAATTATCCATTTTAAATTAAAAAATTCCAAAAAGCTACAAAAAGTAAGTGAAATTGCTAATAAAATAGCTAAGATAAACGTACTAATTATAAAAAAGTTAGGCCCAACAAGGATTATATTAATATTTATGAAATTTGAGATGAAATTAGTTAACGGTGAAATTACAAGCCCAAAAATGCAAACAAAAGATAAGCAAAATAAAATAAGGTAACTCAAATAATCAAATAGACTTTTGATTTTGTGATATTCTTCTAAGAGATAATTTAATACTACATAAATCACATATATAGTTAAAAATAATAAGCCAATACCAATTATTATAACCCATAATATCAGTTCTGTCTCACCCGTAAATGCATGAAGTGAATTTAATCCCCCCCCTCTTGTTATAAAAGTAGCAAATATTATTGAAAAGAAAATTAAGACTGAATTTGCTTTTATAATTTTTGAATTTTTCACCTTGAATATCATTGCGTGAAAATATGCCGTACAAAAAAACCAAGGAATAAGAGAAACTATTTCTACTGGATCCCAACCCCAATATCTACCCCAACTAGAAGTTATTTTTGCCCAATAAGCCCCTAAACCTATGCTTAGAGTAATAACTAACCATCCAAATTTTAAAGTGAAATTATAAAATGCTTTCTGATAAGAATTTTTTAAAGAAGATTTTGGTTGTATAATTTCTACAATATTTATAGTAAACGGAATTAAAAAGATTGCATATGCTATAAAAGTAAAAAATGGATGCCAAATCATAAAAGGGGATATCAAGAGGGGATTTAGCCCAAAACCATCTGGAAATATTATAGGTTCTTCTACTTTGAAAGGATTAAAGGAGAATAAAATTACTAAGAAAACTATAGATATTAGCATGGTAAGGATACTTGACCAAATAAATACAGTATCTTCTTTATTTTGGTTTTTAAGTCTATAAAGAAAAACAACAACAGAATTAAATACCATCCATGTCATTATTGAACCAGCCTCTCCCGCCCATATTGCAACAATTTTATAAATAAGTGATAATGTCGAATCACTATAACTCCATACATAAACAAAATCATAATAGCCATTCACAAAACAGTATTCTAAAAGTAAAAATATTGAAATTGATATAGCCATGTTGAGGGAAGCTAGATAAAAATAATTCTCTCTTTTTGAAATTAGAAATATTAAATCAATAATTACAATAGTGATATTTAGTAAAATTAGAATATTTGCAAGAATAGATAAAATTTGAATTTTCAAATCTATATTAACTAGATTCAATAGATTGGGAATAATTACGACAATAACTATAATTATTACCAAATCACAAAATATCACGGTCTTTATTGAATTTTTATTAAATCTCATTAAAAAAATTAAATTTCAAAAATTAAAAAATATTTTTAAAAAGCTTTTAACAAAGATTTAAGTGCCATTTTTACATGAAAATTTTAAATTCATTAATAATTTTTAAATGCAAATTTTATTAATGTTAGCACATGTTTTATTAATCAAAAATATTCAAATCATTTAATAATGTTAAATAAAAAAGTATTTGTAATAATTTCTGTTTTTGTAGGCATCATATTTGTTTCAATTCTTTTAAATGGAAATGCTTACCCTAGCTATACTCAGCCTCATGAAGATTGTCATACGGTACCGGGAGGTTATTCAATTGGAACTAATATTAGTACATCAAATTCTATCAACGCTTCAGCCGTTATAACTTTTAATATTACAGCTACTGGTTCAAACTTATTTATTCAAGCGCCTTCAGATGCTAAAGAAAATAATCAATTTACCATTCTTCCAACCACAACTAGAATATTAGATAATTCTGCTAATGATTCAAATCCAAATCTAAATGCAATGACAGTTACTTTTAATATAACAGCGCCTTCTGAAGATGGATACTATACTATTCTCATCTTAGCTGGAGATAATTCCGTTTCTGGTAGTCCACCGCCTTTCGATTATATAGAGATAGATTTTAGTATTGGGGGTGTTCTTCCACCAGCTCCAAGGATAGAAATATTTAATCACTTTGAAATATATATAGGATTAACAGCATTATTGTTACTTTCTATAGGAACAGTTTTAGTACTAATAAATGAAAATAAGTTTGTGAAAATACACGGAATTTTTGCCGGATCTTCATGGATTTTAACGCTTATTAATGTAATATCGTTGGTAATTTTTAATCCTTCGATCTGGACATCTTTCTCTTTTGGAATACACTGGTCTCACATAATATTAGGAGGGGTCGGATTGCTTACAGGACTTTTCAGTATGTTGTTTGGAATCGCAGCAGAACGAAAATATGCAAAATTAACTGGATATATTACTTTAGTTTGTTGGTGGGCTGCATTCTTTTCAGGTTTTTTAATGGTTCCATTATTTTAAAAATTGGGTGATAAGTAAAATGAATTATTCTAATGTTAAAGAATTAAATGATGAATCTAATATAGAAGATTCACGAGATATAAAGGATAAAAAAGATAAACGAAATTTTGAAGAAGTTGTCAAGGAATTTATCTCTCCCTTTCACGTTAGTTCCAATCCATACGAACTTGAATCTGCATCTGCTGATCTCACCTCACTTCCTTCATACCATTATAAATTCAAAAAAAAATATCTTGCTAATTTAATAGTTCGCCCCGCAGACACAACTAGTCTTTCTACTGTAATAAAAAAGTGTAGAGAACGAAAAATCCCAGTTACAATAAGAGCTGCTGGAACATCATGTTTTTCTTCAGCTACTCCATCAAAAGGGGGAGTAATAATAGACACTAGGAGATTAAATTTAATCTATAATGTTGATAGAGATAATATGACAGCGAAAGTAGGAGCTGGTATCTCTTGGTTAAATTTGATAGAAAAACTTTCTGATTACGGTCTTGCACCTAAATGTTATCCTACAAGCTTTAAAACATCTTGTGTTGGTGGTTTTATAGCTACTCCAGGGACTGCTGGTATAGGAGTTTTAAAATATGGAACAATGAAAGATTCAATTCTTAATTTAAATCTAGTTCTTCCTGATGGAAAAATTATCAGCATTTCCAATGATTCTAATGGAGAAATAAAAATCGATGATATTTGCGGAACTTATGGGATCTATGGTGCTATAACTGAAGTTGAATTATCTCTTACGACACTTAAAACCTCCTTGGAAATTATTGGTTATGGTTTTAAATCTCTCCATGAAGCTATCGAATTTTATCGAAAACTTAAAAATTTTTCCAATAAACCATTCTTTATATCAATCTCTGAACGTAAATTTGAAACATATTCACATATCAATTTTCCTGATCAAGATTGGTTAGTTTGGGCAGTTTTCTATGATAACCCAGAGATAACATCCCAAAGTGTATCTTTATCTGAAAAATATGCTTTAGAATTAAACGGTGTAGCAGTTGATAAATTATATTTAAAAGAAAAATGGCGCGATATCAGTGATGCTGAAGTGGCTATCGGAAGATCAAGTAGAAATCTAATTTTTCAAGAATATTGGATTGCAGATGAGAGATTAGAAGAATTTATTCAAAAATATCTCAAAAAAAGTAAAAAATATAAATTTCCAACTGCATTATATGCAATTTCAGGAACTTTAGGTTGGACTAGGGTGAAAATCTTTGGTTTATCTGACATAGCTAAAACAAGTGAATTTTTTACAGTTAAAGCGCTTTTGCATGATCTTTCAATACAAGCATTTACTCAAGGAGATAGAGTTTATACTATAGGAATAGTGAATACATTTTATTTGTTTAAATATAGGCGTGAATTGGTATCTAAAAGAAAGATTTTAAAAAAGTTGCTAGATCCAAAAGATTTGTTTAATTCATATCGAATAGTCAATACTAGATTAAAATTTTGGAGGATATCTGCATTATTTAACACTGCTAAATTATTATATAAAATTTTTTAATAAAATGTTTGAAAAGCAGTTAGCATGATTTTAATTGATAAAAAACTGAATCAAATAAAATATAACAATTAAATTTAATTTAAAGAAATTATATGTCTAATTTGGAATTGTTTAAAATAAGGAGAAAGAGTTAAATGAGTGAAGGCAAAGAAAAAAAAGATTTAAGGGATGTTATAACGTCAGGTCCACCAGTTGCAGGTTTGGTATCTCCCTCTAAAGAAAATTTGATAGAACCTAAAAGTAAAAGAAAAGAAAAATATTCCTACGAACGCTGTACACATTGTGGTTACTGTCGACATGTTTGTAAGGTATATAATACTTCATGGTCGGAAACTGATTATGCTGGTGGACGAAATAGAATCATTAAAGCGCTTGATAGTCATGATATTAAATTTGATAATGAAGAGATAATCCCGTCTGTATTTCGTTGTATGCTCTGTGGAAATTGTAAAGTTGTTTGTCCTGTTGGAATAGATACTTTAGAAGTCTTTCAAAGTTTTCGTAAAGAAGTAGTGCGAAAAGGAGCAGTACCTGCTAAGTTAAAAGTTCTAAAAAGTTCGATTATTGAAAATAATAATCCTTTTTTGGAAAAACATATAGATAGATTTAATTGGTGCGATGCATGTGAAGAAGGAAAGGAAGCATATGAACGAGCAAAGCGAGAACTTGATTCAATAAAAGCAGAAGTAGATCTAAAAGTTCCTAAGCGCATACCAGGCAAAATAGGTTATTTTGTTGGATGTACTTCTTCTTATAGAAATAAAGAGTTAGTCACTGCTACTAGTCAAGTTTTAGCTAAACTTGGGGTTGAATTTGTACTTTTTCCTGAAGAAAGATGTTGTGGGTCAGTACTATTTCGAACTGGATTAGAAGATGAAGCTATCGATTTAGTAAAGCATAACTATAAAACAATCCTAGAGAGTGGTGTATCTGAAGTAGTATTTTCTTGCTCAGGATGCTTTTCCACATTTACTCTTGAATATACTAAGTATGCTGGTCATAAACTTGAATTTGATCTTTATCATTTAACACAATTTGCATTAAAGACTGTTAAAGAAAAGAATTTAAAAATTCGATATACAAAACGATCAAAAGAAGATCCTTTACTTATTACATATCATGATCCCTGCCATCTGGGCAGATATTGTGAAGTTTATGAAGAACCAAGAGAACTATTAAATATGATTGAAGGTATTAAATTATTCGAGATGAAACATAATAGAGATATGTCTTGGTGTTGTGGTGCTGGGGGTGGAGTAAAAGCTTTATATGGTGAAATAGCAGGTGAGATAGGTAGAGATAGATTAGCAGAGACTCGTGCCTGTATGGTACGGATACGTGAAGATCGATTAAAAGAAGCGATAGAAACTAACGCAGAAGTCCTTGTTAGCTCTTGTGTTTTTTGTAAAAATAATTTATTTGAAGTTGCAAATGAAGATAATTCACCTATAAAAGTCATGGATATTTCACAACTTCTTAATGATTGTGAATTTTATTAAAAAAAATTTAACTTTTTTAAAAAAAATAGAATTAAGTAATTGGTTCAAAACCTACAATTTTTAATGAATCACTTTTTTTACTTTCTTCCCATACTACTTTAACTTTCATACCGTCTTGTATGTTTTCTGTATTAACATTAAATAATGGCATAATTAGTGGCGTATCACTCATATCAATTTGAACTAAACCATAAATCTCATCTATTTTATTTGTTTTTTTCTTAGAATGATTAGAATTAATATTATTAAGATGATTCTTTAAAATACCAGTTTGGGGTAACTCAATCAATTTATTTGATTTTTCTAAACAATCTTGGCACCAAACTTTAGGAGGGAAGTACACTTTTCCACATTTCGTGCATTTAGTTCCATAAATGACTTTTTCATCTAATCCATTATAAAATTTTTCTAATAAATACACTTTAATATTTCAACTTTTTAATTGAGTTCTTGAACATTATAATATAGAAAAAAAGAATATAAAAAAGTTTATTTTTTAAACTTTCCACCTAAATGCATTTAGATTTTTTAATTCTTTAAATAAAAAAGTAAAAATGTAAATTTAAGGAAAATATAGTATGTGAATTCAGGCAAAATTCAGGATTTTAAAAATTAATAGTTAAGTTATGTTAGATATATCTTCTCAACTGATTTAGGAACAGATTTTAATTTGTTCCCATTTAATAATAATTTTTTCAACAATGAAAGATTTGTAATGGATTTCGGTATATCTGTTAATTCATTACTATTTAACCATAATTCTTCAAGTGAATTAAGAGAAAAAATTGATTCTGGTAACGCTTTCAACTTGTTTTCATCTAAGTTCAAGATTTTAAGTGAAAGAAGGGTTCCTATTGAATCTGGAAGAACGGTTAATCGATTATTGTTTAATTTCAATTTTTTTAAAGATTTTAATTCCCCAATAGAATCAGGTAATAGCAATAAATTATTCCAAGCTAAATCTATAGTCTCGAGAGAAGAAAGGAGAGATATTGAATCAGGGAGCTCGGTTAACTTATTGTTCATTAGATAAATAGATCTAATTGACTTCAAAGAACCAATAGCGAAAGGTATAGAGTTTAGTTTGTTCCAACCCAATTTTAAAATTTCTAATGATAAAAGAGATCCTAACGATTCTGGTATTGTGGTTAATTTATTCTCTTCCAAATTTAAGAATTTCAATGAAGTAAATAAATTCAAAGTAGTAGGAAGTTTAATCAACAAATTCTTCTCAAGATTAAATTCTTCCAGCGATCTTAATAATCCGATCGATTCTGGTAAAATTTTTAAATTATTTGAGCTTAAAATTAAAGTTTTTAAAGATTCAAGATTACATAAAGAATCTGGAATTTTTTTTAATTTATTCCCATTTAAATTTAAATACTTTAAAGAAGAAAGATAACCTAAAGAGTTAGGTAATTTATCTATTTTATTATCAATTAGACTTAACGACTCTAACCTAAAAAGCGCTCCTATTGAAAATGGTAACTTTTTAAGATGATTTTTGTTCAAATTTAGTATCTTTAACGAACTAAGTGATCCTATATCTTTAGGTAAAATTTCTATATTATTTCCTTCTAAATCCAAAATTTCTAGACTTTTGAAAGAACTAATTGATTCAGGTAATTTATAGATGTTACAATTTCTTAAAACAAGTTTTTTGATTGAACTAAAATACTTAATAAAGCTTGGTAAGGTAACAATAGACTTTCCCTCAATATGTAATTTTATTATTTCACCTTTATCCAATTCATATACTAGGTTGGGATTTCTTTTTTTTAAAAAAGAAATGGTAATATAATTCCTTAATATTTCAGATAATTTAGATATCGAAAAATTATTATATGAGATATTTGTTTTTAATATTTCTTTAATCGAAATTATGAATTTAATATCATTAATTTTTTCAATTTCTGAGATTAGAGTATTTTTTGCAACATTATTATTGAGTCCTTCTAGAGCATCTATTAGTGCAATGATACAATTGAATGTTAATTCATTATTTAATGCCCAGGTCAGAGGAAAGAATTTAATTTTTTTTAAATTTGTTAAATTTTTTATTCCAATAATATCTGTAATATCTTGAAGCGTGTCTCTATATCGCCAATCAATAACAAGATCATCAACATCGGAGAAGTTTAAGCCTGTAATTAAACCATTTTCTAATGTAAATTTGAGCTTTTTGAATTTCTTTAACAAAGAGAAAATAGTTGCATGATTTATTAAAATCTCCGCTAATTTTTGAGTAGAATAATTATCAATTAATTTATGAGTATATAAAGGAGACAAACTTTTTCTATATTGTTCAATCTCAATCTTCTCAATTTCATTAAGAAGTAGAGCTTTTACTTTTCTATCACTCACTTCCTCGAGTGATTTAAGAATAGTTAACAGGCAATTATAGCACGATTCATATTGAAGAGCCCATAAAAAAGGTTTTAATGCTTTTTCCCTAAATTTGTTCTTTATAACCTTAGCAGCAGCATATCTTAAATTCTCATTTAAATCAGAGACTAAGATATTTTCTAATATTTTAAAAACTCTATTCTCTTTGATATCAATTTTATTTAGAATTTCAATACCTTCTCTCCTCATATCGTCGTTATCAATATTCTCAATTATGTCGATTAATAAATCAATAGTTTTAGATTTTCCAAATTTTAATCCTCTGTAATCATCATAAATTACGCTAGGTTGTAAATTCATTTTGAAATCAACTCCATATTATTATTCAATATAAAAAAAAATAGATACGCCTCTATATTTCTGAGGTACGTTTTTTGTAAAAAAGTAAAGCCAGAAGGCTTTACTCAATAGATTTTGTTTATATTAATTTGAATTATTATAGAATCTCTAACGCATTTCAACGTTCATTAGGTTAGAATAAAACTCTTTTCCTTTATTGTCTGTGATCGAAAATTTCAAATGGGGTGTTCCAGCTAATAACAACTTAAAATATTGATCAATATTTTCTTTACCGTCAACTTCAATTTCGGGAAGAGTTACTTTTTCTTCTAATTTTTGTTCAGTTAATATTGCTTCAACCATATATTATCATCTTTTTATTTTTAATTTACATTAATCTATGTTATCTAAATTAAAACTCTCATTAAAAATATTTAAATATATCGGTTATTGGTTAATTTAAACAACTGAAACGCTTATAGTTTCAATTTTAAACAATTTTTAAGTTATTGTTTCAATATGGAAGTATCTCTTTTTTACTATTTTTGACTTTAATAAAAAATCAGTTATAACATGATCGAATTCTAGCAAATTTAGTTTTTTCTTGATCATTTCCAAAAAATTTGCATGAAATTCGTTATCACATCTTTATGAAATATAAGTTTTTGATAATTTTAGCTCTTAAATCGATTTAATAAGGGCTCCCAAAATATCTTTTTATAATTCCCAGAATAATGTATTTTATTAATTTTAAAACTTATAGCCTTAGTTGAGCAAGCTCTTGCGCAAGTACCACATCTAATACATTCTTCTTGATTGAATGATACTTTTTTATTTTTTGGAGACTTCTCATTTTGGGTTGTAGATTTAAAAAAAGCTTCTGAGGGACATACATCTACACAAGATAGACATGAAATACATTTTTCCCAGTCAACATTAATTTTACCATCAATGTATATGTTTAAATCATTCTGAAACTTCTTACTTTTAAACATAGTTTTTTCTAATTTTGGTACAACTTTATTCTTTACTATTCCTAAATCATTAATATTTATCAGGTTTCCGTTATATTTTAGCGATATAGCTTCTGTGGGGCACATATAGATACATGTTCCACAATATGAACATTTAAGAGCATTAGGTATTTTTGGTATAAGATCTTCAGTTTTAATCCTTATTTTTCCTTCTAAATTTTGATTAGGGATAGCATTATTAGGACAAATTTTGACACAAATCCCACATCCTATACATTTTTCTTTATCGATTTTAATAGAATAATTTTCAGTATAGAAATTTAGGATAACTTCATTGAATTCATTAGTTTTAATTTCTTTTACTCTTGGATACAATTTTATTACACCTTATAAAACTTTTCTTAATTAATTTGTTTTTTTAATGGATTAGGACCAATTTCTTTTAATTCATCTACAAATTCATTAACAATCTTAGTTAATCTAGTTCCTTCAGAAGCAGAAACAAAGACATATTTGACTCTTTTTGGATTAATTCCAAATTGCTTTAAATATTTCGTAAGTAGTGGGATTTTCCTCGCAGTTTTGTAATTCCCTGATACATAATGGCAATCCCCAAGATGGCAGTGTGAAATTAATACACCATCTACTCCATCTTTTAAAGCAGTAACAATAAAATGGGGATCTATCCTTCCTCCACACATTACTCGTAAAATTCTGAGGCTTGCATGTCTTTGCATTCTTGATGTTCCTGCTTGATCTGCTCCGGCATATGAACACCAATGGCAAAAAATGCCTAGAATTGATGGATTGGAATATTCAGCATCTGACATAATAATCAACCTTCCACCTCATCTGGTTTTTGAATAGCTGTATGCACCATAGGCAGGATTTGCATATCTCCGAACTGATTTTGAATAATCGCGGAACTCGGACAAGCTGCTACGCATGTACCACATCCTTTACATAAGATCTTATTAATTTCAGCAACTCTTTTAAGTTCATTATATGATATTGCATTGAAAGGGCAAATACTAATACAACTTTTACAACCAGTACATTTATGGCTTAATACAAGCGAGAAAATAGGATCTATTTCAACCTTACCTTTAGCTATCAATAATGCTGCTTCAACAGCGGCGGCTTTTGCCTGAGAAACAGTATCAGGAATATCTTTAGGACCTTGAACAGTGCCTGCAATAAAAATTCCATCAGTGAGTGTCTCTACTGGGCGAAGTTTTGGATGTGCTTCCATTAAAAACCCGTCTTCAGACTTTTGTACATTAAATAAACGAGCAACTTCATCCGATTCAACACGAGGTTCCAGACCTACTGCTAAAACTAATAAATCTGCTTTAATTTCAACTAATCTTTGAAGTAAAGTATCTTCTCCACGCACAAATATATTATGATCATCATCTTCAAATACTTCAGAAATTCTTCCTCTTATATACTTAATATTAAAATCTCTTCCCGTCGAATCATAAAATTCTTCATAACCTTTCCCAAATGCACGAATATCGATATAAAAAATATAAACCTTAGATTCCGGGTGCTTTTCCTTGTAAAGGCGGGCTTGTTTCGCTGAATACATACAACATACTCTTGAGCAATATTTATTACCCTTTTCTGTAAAGTCCCTGCTACCTACACACTGTAGAAAAACCAAAGTTTCTGGTTCTTTTAAATCAGATGGTCTTTTTACTTTACCTTCTGTAGGACCAAAAGAACTTAATAATCTTTCCATTTGTAATCCTGTAATTACATTTGGATAACTTCCATAACCATATTGAGTCAATACTGTTGGATCATATGTATCAAAACCCGTAGCTAAAATGATAGTACCAACATTAATATTTTTATATTCTATTTTATCATCATAATTAATAGCATCAACGGGGCATATTTCAGCACAAATCCCACAATTAATACAGTGGTCCATATCAATTGTGTATTTCCCCGGAACTGCTTGAGGAAATGGTATATAGGCAGCTTTTCTCTTTTTCATTCCTATATCAAATTCATTTGGGCTTACTACTATACATGCTTCAGCACAACTTCCACATCCAGTACATTTTTCTTGATCAATATAATGTGGGTATTTTTTAATTTTAACATTGAAATTACCAATATATCCAGAGATTTCAGAAACTTCAGAATAAGTTAATAATTCAATATTTTTTGCTTTAGCGACGTCAGACATCTTTGGCGTAATAACACATGAAGAACAGTCTAATGTAGGAAAAGTTTTATCTAATTGTGCCATATGACCTCCTATTGTTGGTGATTTTTCAACTAAATAAACTTTATATCCAAAATTGGCAAGATCTAATGAAGCATTCATTCCAGCTATTCCACCACCAACAACTAAACATGCTGGTTCAACATCAACATAGAGTTTCTCTAATGGTTTAAGTTCATTAACTTTAGCTACGCCCATTCTAATATGTGCTTTAGCGATCTCATATGCTCCTTCAGGATCTCTTGTATTAACCCAACTACAATGTTCACGTATATTTGCAATTTCGCATAAATATTGGTTTAAACCTGCATCCTCACATACTTTTTTAAATGTAGACTCATGCATACGAGGTGAACATGCTGCTACGATTACACGATCTATTTCGCCACTTGAAATTTTTTCTTGAATTAACTCTTGGCCTATTTCTGAGCACATAAATTTATAATTTTCAGCATTAGCAACATTAGGTAATGTTTTAGCGTATTCTGTTAATTTCTCTACATCTATAACTCCTGCAATATTATTACCGCAGTGGCAAATAAATACACCTACTTTACGCTCATCCTTCAATTCCATCACTTACTCGTTCTAAAAATGGTTTATTTGATATAAATGGAGGTACTCCTGTTAATTCCATATCTCTTACTAATCCAACATCCTCAGGATTCAAACCAAGTGCAAGACCTAATAATTGAGTGTAATAAATGACAGGAATATTAAATGGAGTGTCAATCTTTTCTTTAAATAACTTATTAATTTCAATCTGTCCTAGGTCGAATTGAAGATGACAAAATGGGCATACAGTAATTATTGCTTCTGCTCCAGCTGCCCTCATATTTTCTAATTTCTCTCTAGTAAAATCTAAGGAGACCTCTTTAAAAGCACTTCTTACAGCTCCCGCTGCCCCACAACACATATTTTTATCTTTATATTCGATACTTCTACAACCTGTGATCTCTACTAACTCATCTAAAAAACGTGGTTTTTCGGCTTCATTACCCCATGGTCTAATACTGGTTGGTTTTTGAATATGACAACCATAATGGATTGCTAAGTTAAGATCTAATCGTCTCTTGCGGCCATATTTTACCCTTTGTCTTAACTTTTCAATTCCAATATCGTTGTATAGAATTTCAATGATATGTTTAACATTTACACTTCCATGATACTCTCGATTTACTTTAGCAAGATGTTTATTAACCATTTCTCTTTTTAGTGGATTATTTTTTAGTTGATGTTTTACATCAAGTAAACTACCATAACATCCATTACACATCGTAGCAAGATCAAGATTATTTTCTTCTGCGATTGTTAAATTTCGAGCACCAATAATCAACCAAGTGTCGATATCAAAACCACGAAATACTCCTGGAGCAGGACAACAAGATGCTCCTTCCATTTCGACAAACTCAACCCCTAATTTTTTAAACACTTTTCGAGTTGCAGATTCAATAAAAGGATATCTATTTGGAATAACACATCCAAGGAAAAGTGAATATTTTTTGTCTACGCCCAATTCATTCCACTTCCATTGTATTAGTAATATAGTATCTTTCTTGTTCCTTATTCTCTCTTTTTTTCTCAGAATGAAGATTAACTAATTTATCGAATTTAGCGCTTTTGATCAGTTTTTGAATTTCCTTTAAATCTTTTTCATGAGAATGGACTGTATGTGGAATTTGTTCTAAACCGTACGATTCTCTTAACTTTTTCCATTTTTCATCATCAATAGGAACTCCATGCCCCGTATTATAAAGTTTTTTGCATAAATCAAGATGACTTTCGAGTATAAAACCTTTTTGAACTGCTAAATTCCTTAAATAAATAATCATATCAGTTATTGGTAATTTACGTGGGCATCTTTCTAGGCATGTATAGCAAGTTGAACAATACCATATATCATTATCTGAAAATATATCATCAATTCCTAATTGAACTTTTCTTATTATAGTCCTAACTTTTAATGCGGTTCTTTTTCCTGATGGACAACCCCCAGAACAAGTTCCGCATTGGATACATGCATCAATTTGAGGATATCCCGCTCTTTTTAATGAATTAACTAAATCATCTGTGAAATTTTTTATTATTTCTTGCTCATATTCAATCATTTTTATTCGATTCTCTCTGGATTTTTCATTATTCCATTATTCAATGAATTATTTTCTTATTGAAATAATTTAAAAGAGATAGGTTAAACTTAAAATTATTTACCTTTAAAATGAAAGACATTTTAATAATATTTAAGCTTTTCTTTTACATCTTATAATATTGAGAAATCTAAACTACTAATGAATCTATTGTGTCAATCTGGAATAATTTTTCGATTATAGTTTAAATTTTAAACTTATTTTTATATAAAAAAAGAGAAATTCGAAGTTTTTTGAATAAAAATCATGATTGTTAAGATTTCACATTAGATCTGATTTTATCTATTTGGTCAACATATTAATAAGAAAATTTCAAATTGATGGTAATTGTTAATTATATCTAAACAATCTACCAAATCTGATAAATTTTTTAACTTTAGATTTAGTAGTAAAACAAATTAATATATTGAGCGAAATATGATAATTAAATTAGCAAATCCGTCCATATTTGGTCTCTAATTAGATAAAGAATCTGAATTTAATTTAATTATATTCTTTTTTTTTATAACCATTTATTTTTTAATTTAATTGTATCTATCCTATATTAGCCAATATAAACCAAATGTTTATTTGAAGGTAAAATGTCTCTAACTATTTATTATATGCAGCTTAGTTCCTGCTGGGGGTGTCATCAAAGTCTGCTTAATGCACACTTTGAATTATTACCAATACTTCCTGAGTTAGATTTTGTTTTTTGGTCAAAGGAAAATAATTCTCTCAATGAGGGAATAGGAAGAAATAAAGTTGGAATTATAGAAGGTGTAATAAGAACAGAAAAAGATACTGCTAATGTTAGATTATTACGAGAAAATTGTGATATCATAATTTCTTTAGGAGCATGTGCTTGCTATGGAAGTATTCCAGGATTAGCTAATTTAAATGAAAAAGATGAATTAATAAATCGTGAATTCATTAAAATGAAACCCTCATTAGAAAACGAACTTGAAGAACCAAACTTTCAATTACCAAATTTTGAAAAATATATTTATAATGTTAAGGACATCATTCACGTGGATATGTTTATCCCAGGATGCCCTCCTAAAACTGAAAATATTATTGCTGCAATTTCATATTTAAAAACTTTTGTTAAAAACAATTCTAGCATACAAGATAAAGATAAATGTGTATGCGATTATTGTAATTTATATAACAAGGGTTGTTTATTAGATGTAGGGAAACTCTGTTATGGTGCAATAACTGCAGCAGGCTGTAAATTAATGTGTCCAAATAATGGGGATATTTGTTTTGGTTGCTTCAAACATACAGATAATCCAGGAAAGAAAGTAAAGATATTAGAAGAATTAATCGTAAATATAAATCAATTGAATGAAGAAACAAGAAGAAATTTACAGCATTTTCTGACGTTATATCTAGGAGCTCCAAATATAACAAATTTCTATTTTTATAATGATTTGATACAACGTCTAGCATATGAACCTGAAAGCTTTAATCAAAAAGAGAAGAAATATAAGGATAGTTCGAAGGTGATTCTTGATATTAATCCAACTGGAATTGAAATAAACGATGAAATTATTGGATCAATACTTTTTTTATTGAAAAGTGATCCTAATTTCAAATTTAGTTCCAAGACAGTTTGTAGTCATTGTGATAGAACTATAGTAGATAAAGTTCCAATTGGATTAAAAAGAGATTATGAAGGATTACCTACAACAGATAAATGCTTCTTAGAACAAGGTTATATATGTCTAGGTCTAGTTACTCAAGCAGGGTGTGGAACCCTCTGCCCAAATAAAGCCAATGCTCCATGTTTAGGGTGCTATGGCCCCCCAGTAGGTGTTAAAGATCAAGGTATAAAATTTATAAGCACATTAGGGTCTCTATATTCCGATCGTGATCCAGAAGAAATTATAGAAAATATTAAAGATCCAGTTGGGTTATTTAATAGATTTACTTTAGCAGATAGCATTTTGGGTCATAAAAATCATGAGAATATTAATGACGTATAATAACATGGTTAATCCATTAACCAGGTTCTTCCATTTTCTTTAATTTTATAAAAGATACTAAATAGATAATAGCATAGATACAAAAGAAATGACCTTAAATTGATTTTATCTTTATATTTCATAAATAATCTAAATTCTTTTAATTTTTCTTTCTTTCTTTTTATTATGAGTAATAAAAAGGGAATTTTTAATATAATTAGTTTGGCTCATGGTGCGGGGGGGGTATTACAAGATGAACTTATTAATTTTATAATAAGAAATATTTCTTTAAGAAAAGTTAATAAAGGTATAGGTCTCGATGAACTAGATGATGGAGCAACAATTCCCTTAGAAGATTATAATCAAGAAATTGTCATAACCGCAGATGGCCACACAGTTTATCCCATATTTTTTCCAGGTGGCAATCTAGGAATATTAAGTGCTTGCGGGACTATAAATGACATAATAATGATGGGTGCTAAACCAATAGCTATGACTTCTATTATTATAATTGAAGAAGGTTTCAAATTTGAAACTTTAGAAAGAATAACTAATTCTTTTAATCATAAAGCTAAAGAGGCAAACGTAGCCATTATTGCTGGAGATACAAAAGTAATGCCAAGAGGTACATTAAATGAGATAATAATGGCTACAACTGGAATCGGAATTAAAAGTAAAAATGTTAAAGTTTTAGATAATAATTTGAAATCCGATGATAAAATAATAGTTACAGGATCTATAGGAGATCATGGCACAGCATTGATTTCTAGTAGAGAAGGTTTGAATATATCTACTGATTTAGAATCAGATGTAGAATTACTAACCGATATCTATGATGTACTTAAATCAGATATGGAAGAAAATTATATTCATGCTATGAAGGATCCAACTAGAGGGGGTATTGCCGGTGTTTTAAACGATTGGGCTTCAAAATCTAATGTCGGCATTCTAATTGATGAAGAGAGAATACCAATTAAAAAACAAGTTAAAGCGATCTGTGAAATGTTAGGTTTAGATCCTTTTACAATCGCATCTGAAGGAAGAGCCATTTTGTCAGTTGATTCTGGTAATGCTAACGAAATACTTTCAAAAATCAGGTCAACCAATATTGGAAAAGATGCAAAGATTATTGGAAGGGTCATTTCAGATAACAACAAAAAAGTATTACTAAAAACCATAGTTGGCGGTACTAGATTTATTGATATGCCACTAGGAGAGCCAATTCCACGAATTTGTTAAAATAAATAGTAATAATTAAAATTAATTCAAACAGAAATGGAAATTCCTGGTATAGAAATTCTAAGAAGTAAAGATTTCACAAAAAAAATTATCAACTCTATTAATAAGATATCTAACGAGTTGGATAAAAAGTTAATAAAAATAATGCATGTTTGTGGAACCCATGAACATACAATGTCTAAATACGGTTTAAGAACACTATTACCTGAAAAGATTGAAGTACTATCTGGTCCTGGATGTCCTGTATGTGTTTGTCCTGCAGCAGATATAGATAAAGCGATTGAACTTGGAAAACGTGATGATACAATTATTACGACTTTTGGAGATATGATAAGAGTACCTGCAACAAACATTTCATTGGCCCAATTGAAGGCTAAAGGAGCAGATATAAGGATTGTATATAGTCCTAATGATGCTATCAAAATAGCAAAACAGAATCCTACTAAGGAAGTAATATTTTTTGCTATTGGATTCGAAACAACAGTCCCAACAATAGGCTATGAGTTAAAAAGTGATCCACCTTCCAATTTTTCTGTAATTTGTGCTCATAAATTAATCCCTGCAGCTTTAGAGCTTTTAATTAGTCAATCTCAACTAAAAATTGATGGATTTATATCACCAGGACACGTATCTACTATAATTGGACTTAAGCCATTTAAAATATTCTCAGATGCATATAAGGTACCAAATGTAATAGCTGGATTTGAACCGAATGATGTCTTATTAGCAATTTTATTGTTATTAAAACAGATTAAAGATAAAAAATTTGAAACATTAAATGAGTATTCTAGAGTAGTAAAACCAGAAGGAAATAAAATTGCTCAAGAAATTATAAGTGAGGTTTTTGAATCCACTTCATCTCCATGGAGGGGCATTGGACGAGTCTATGAAGGAGGACTAACTATTCGAGATAAATATAAAGCATTTGATGCAGATAAAAAGTTTGAGATTAAAATTGAAAAGCCTCAGGATATACCACCCGGCTGTTCATGCCATTTAATTATGGTAGGAAAACTTTATCCTCAACAGTGTAAACTTTTTAGAAAGGAATGTACACCATTAAATCCTATAGGACCTTGTATGGTTTCTCAAGAAGGAACATGTAGTATCTATTATAAATATTATAAAGAATAAGAATTTCAAATTGACCAAGGGAATGATTCATCATATTTTTGATCCCCCCATGAATCGGTGACAGGAAAGTTACAGCGGTAACCTGCATTATAATCCTTCTTATAATATGTTTTTATATGTCTTCCCCATCTAATTTTATCGAAATCTGCTCTAGTTAATCTTTGAGAATTTTCAATTTGCTGATGGTATTTTGTACTTAATTCAAGACTGCATTTCCAAAAATTCGTTTTATCTTTTAAAAATTGCACTTGATTGCCTTTGTCTTCTTCTATCCAAGCGACAAAACAAATATCTTCTTTATTATCTAAAGAATTCCTTAAGTATTGTAATCTAGATTCGAATCCACCCTCACTTGATGCCCAATAGCCTCCCCAATAACTTGTAATAACAACGATTATAAGTCCCTTTAATTCTTTAACTTTAGGCCATTTAAAATTATTTTTTCTGAATTCTTTATAAGTATAAAGTTTATCATTTGTTAGAGAGTCAATTATAATTTGATTGAACCTTTTAATTCCATATTGATTATCGGGTTGATTATTTGCATCAACAATGCTATCTTTTAATTCTATGAAGAGTGTTATTGGAGCATGTTCATTATCATGTTCATCAGACCAGTTTTTAAGAATTTTCAGCCAATTTGAAAATAAAAAATCATTAGGATTACCATCGATATCTAAAGCAACATGGAATTTATCCTGCAAATGATAAACTTCAAAATCATTCAATTCTTGAATTTTATCATCATGAATATCATATTCTAAGCCCCTTACTCCCGTATTTAATTGTTTTTTAATCGAATGTGAAAATGAATTATGACTAGTTTTAAAAAAAGCTTTATGATAAGGGATATCCCATCTTTTTTGTGATGGCATAGTTTTAAAATAGATCTCCTAATATTAAATAAAAGTATAAAATTTAAGACATTTAATACTTATCTCAATAAATTATTAGATTTAATTTTAAAGGATTAATTTATAAATTTAAATTTCAATTTTCTTTTAATAAATAGAGTTAGCGTCTTGAGTACCCTAAAAACTGTACAGATAAATATCACAGGAATTGTTCAAGGTATTGGTTTTAGACCATTCTTGTTTAATCTAGCAAAAGAATTTGGTTTGAATGGATATATTTTAAATCGTGGTAATGCTGGCGTAAGGATAGTTTTGCAAGGTGAAGCTGATCAAATTAATATATTTGTAAAAGAAATCCAGATCGAAAAACCTATGATTTCATATATTGAGAATTTTGAAGTTAAAGAGATTTCTGATGATGAGATATTTGAAAATCTCACTATAAAGAAGAGTGAAGAAGCTAGGGGTATCAGCTTAACTTTACCTCCAGATATCGCGATATGTGAAAAGTGTCAGAAAGACATGAGAAATCCAACTTTAAAAAAATATTTTAATTATCCTTTTATCGCATGTGCTATTTGTGGCCCGAGATTCACCACAGTGAAAGAATTACCTTATGATCGGGAACGTACTACTATGATAGATTTCCCATTATGTAATAAGGCTAACCCTGAATCTTGTTTGCAAGAATATGCCGATTTTAATAATAGAAGATTTCATGCCCAAACTTTTGCTTGTTCTGTATGCGGTCCACATTATAAATTATATAACAAATCAAGGGAATTAGTTGAAAAGGATTCAATTATCGGAATTCTTGAAGATGTCGCAAATAGGATAACTGATGGAGAAATTGCAGCTATTAAAGGTATTGGTGGTGTTCACTTAGTTTGTTTATCAGATGATGATGAGACCATTTTAAAGCTACGAAGGCGCAAAGGAAAACGAAAGTACAAGCCTTTTGCTGTTATGGTTCCTAACTTAAAAGCTATAGAAGAAGAATTTAATATTTCTAATCATGAAATAGAATTATTAACTTCCTATCGGCGACCAATTGTGTTATTAGAAAGGAGAGATTCAATAAAGGATTCAATATTTAGTTTAGAGGTTGCTCCTGGTTTGCATAATGTGGGAATCATGCTTCCATATTCAGGTATTCATTATTTATTATTCGATTTTCTCGATAATAAACCTTTAATCTATACAAGTGGAAATAAATCTCATATTCCTATGGCTATCGAGAATGATATTATATTTAATCAACTCAAAGACCTTGTTGATTTATTTCTTCTCCATAATAGACCCATCTATCAACGAGCTGATGATAGTGTCTTAAGATTCCATGATAATAAAGTAAAATTAATCAGACGATCGAGAGGTTATGTACCTGAGTATTTGCCTTTACCTTTCAATGTTGATGTTCCCGGAGCTATCGCAACAGGTCCACTTTTAGCTGCCACAGGTGCTATTCTAAGATATAATCGTGTTTTTCCTACTCAACATATTGGAAATGTAACTCATTTAGAAACATACAACTTTTTAAAAAATGCTCTTTTACATATGAAATCTCTTTTAAAAATACAAGATAATGAAATCAAATTTATTGCCTGTGACGCCCATCCTACTTTTATAACAACTCAACTTGGAAAAGAACTATCTGAGCAATATAATGCTCCATTATATCCTATACAACATCACTATGCACATGTTCTAGGACTAATGGCTGAAAATAGAATACAATATGACGAAAAAATAATAGGAATAAGTACAGATGGAGTTGGTTATGGTGATGATGGACAGATTTGGGGCGGAGAAGTATTACTCTGTTCTTATAGGGATTACAAACGATTAGGTTGCTTAGCTTATCAACCTATGATAGGGGGAGACAGGTGTACTAAATATCCTGCTCGAATGGCGGCTTCAATTTTACTGAACACTTTAGGAATTGAACGAGCTAAAACTTATTTTGATAAATTAAAAATATTAAATGATTTAGAATATGCTGAAAAAGAATTAGAAATTATTATTTCACAATTCACAAAAATGGATGAAAAACATATTCCATTAACAAGCTCTACGGGAAGGATTTTTGATACTGTTTCATATTTGATGGGGGCCTGTAAACTTAAAACTTATAGAGGGGAGCCCGCTATGAGATTAGAAGGGCTAGCACGTAAAGGAGATCCAAAGAACGTCGCTCTTGAAATAGAATGCAATAATACAATTAATACATCTAAATTAATATTAGATATAATAGATTTACTTGATGATCCTAAAAATAAAAAAGAAGATATAGCAAGTAAGTTTCAAATTGAACTAGGAAAAGCATTTGCAAAATTAGCAATCTCTTCTGCAGAATCGTATGGTTTAAAAAAGATTGGATTAACTGGTGGGGTTGCATATAATTATTCCTTTTCAAAAGCTATTAGAAAGTATATCACACTTAGAGGATTTGAATTTCTTGAACACAATATCATACCTCCTGGAGATGCTGGAATCAGTACGGGGCAATTAATTGGTGGTCTCTTTAATTACATTAAGAATAATTAACTTATTTTATGCTTTTTTATTAAATGTAAGATAATATTTTTTAGTTTAGGATATTTTTCTATATCCAAAATTGTAAAAAATCAAAAGAAAATTTTCAAATTGCCATTAGCAAAACGTATTATCCCTTGTTTAGATGTTACCGAAGGTAAAGTTGTGAAGGGAGTTAAATTCCTAGATTTAAGAACTGCTGGTGACGCAGTCGAATTAGCTGGTTATTATGATAAACAAGGAGCGGATGAACTGGTTTTTTTAGATATTACAGCTTCATCAGATAAAAGAAAAATATTAATAGATCTAGTTGAACGGACTAGTGAGCAAGTTTTTATACCATTTACGGTAGGTGGCGGACTAAGAACTACAGGTGATATAAAAGAAATTTTAAGAGCAGGAGCAGATAAAGTTTCACTTAATACTGCTGCTGTTGAAAATCCGAAAATAATTAAGGAATATTCCAATAGATTTGGTTCACAATGTATCGTAATCGCAATTGATGCTAAACGAGTTTATTTAGATGCACTAGCCTTACCTAAAGATAAAAATCTTATAAAAATTGGAAACAATATTTGTTGGTGGGAAGTTTATATTCATGGAGGGAGAACTCCAACGGGAATAGATGCAATTTCATGGGGAGAAAAAGTCGCTAGTTTAGGTAGCGGCGAGATTTTATTAACATCTATGGATTGTGATGGAACCAAAACGGGATATGATTTAGAATTAACGAGAATATTTAGTGAAAAATTGGATATCCCTATTATTGCTTCGGGAGGTGCTGGTAATCCTCAGCATATTATCGATATTTTTAAGTTAGGTAAAGCAGACGCCGCATTGGCAGCATCTATTTTTCACTATAATGAATATTCAATTGAAAATGTGAAGAATGAATGTAAAAAAGTTGGAATTCCAATGAGGAGATAGTTTATATCGTTTAATATTGCAATTATAGATTATGAAATGGGAAATTTAAAGAGTGTAAGTAATTGTCTGAAGTATTTAAATATAAAAAATATAGTTACAGATAATCCCAGAGTAATAATGAATGCAAATGGTATTATACTACCAGGTGTTGGAGCATTTAAAGATGCAATGATTCAACTAAGGAAAAAAAATCTTATTGATGTTATTTATAAAATTGTAGATGAAGGAAAACCTTTACTTGGTATTTGTTTAGGACTTCAATTATTATATTCGAGAAGTTCTGAAATGGGGGAAACTAAAGGTTTAAACATCATTGAGGGTGATGTAATAGAATTTGATAAAGCTAAAGTTGATAAAGTCCCTCATATTGGATGGAATAATGTTAAGTTTCAGGACTTAAATCATTTCTTAATAGAAGATATCCCAGACAATTCTTTTTTCTATTTTGCAAATAGTTATTATGTTATATCCAAAAAAAGCAATTATTGCATAGGACTCACTAGATATCGTGATATTGAATTTAGCTCAATAGTAGGTAGAAATCATATTATTGCTACTCAATTTCATCCTGAAAAATCAAGTAAAAATGGGGTTAAAATTTATCAAAATTTCATAAATTATTGTAAAAAATGAGGCTTTAACTTCTATTTTTTCTTATCAGATTAATAATTTAGTTTAATAACGGTTGAGTAAAGTAAATATATAGTGATGAAGTAATGGGTGGGTTATTTGGCGTTGTTTCTACAAATTCTGATTGTGTAAAAGATTTATTTTACGGGACAGACTATCATTCTCATTTAGGAACTAGAAGAGGGGGCTTAGCAGTTAAAAATGCAGGTGGTTTTCAAAGATTCATTAAAGATATTACCACAAGTCAATTTAGGTCGAAGTTCGATAAAGATATCAAAAAGTTACATGGAAATAAGGGAATTGGGGTGATTAGTGATTATGATGATCAACCCTTAATAATCAATTCACGTTTAGGTGTGTTTGCCATTTCCACAGTTGGAAGAGTTAATAATTTAGAAGAATTAGCAAATGAAGCATTAAAAAATGGAACTCATTTTTCAGAAATGCATGGTGGGGAGATAAATCCTACGGAAATGGTTGCAACAATTCTCAGCCAAGGTTCCTCTTTTGAAGAAGGAATTAGAAAGGTTCAAGATATAATTAATGGTTCATGTACTATGCTTATTTTAACCGATGATGGAATTTTCGCTACTCGAGATAAACTCGGTAGAACGCCCCTTGTTATAGGCAAAAAGGATGGTGCTTATGCTGTTGCTATGGAAACATGTGCTTTCCCGAATCTAGGATATAGAATTACAAAATACCTTGGACCGGGTGAATTAATTTATATAAGTGATAAAGGTCTTGAGCAAAAGATCAAACCGAGGGAAAGACTTCAGATTTGTTCTTTTCTATGGGTCTATTATGGATACCCTGCTTCTAATTACGAAGGTATCAATGTAGAAGTTGTTCGTCATAAATGCGGTTCATATTTAGCAAAAAATGATAATGTGAGAGTAGATTTAGTTGCAGGTATCCCCGATTCTGGAACTGCGCATGGATTAGGCTATGCAAATGAAGCTAAAGTGCCTTTCTCACGTCCTTTTGTAAAATATACTCCGACTTGGCCTCGAAGTTTCATGCCTCAGGATCAATCTATAAGAGATATTGTCGCTAAAATGAAATTAATCCCCGTTGAAGAAGAGATTAAAAATAAACGTTTACTTTTCTGTGAAGATTCTATTGTAAGAGGAACGCAATTAAGAAAAACCATTCAACGATTATATGAATATGGAGCTAAAGAAGTACATATGAGACCAGCATGTCCTCCGCTAGTATATGGTTGTAAATTTCTAAATTTTTCGCGTTCTCGCTCTGAGCTAGACTTGGCGGGGCGATGGGCCATAAAAGAATTAATTGGAAAGGATGTTGGAGACCCAAAAGGTTATACTAATCCCGAATCTGATAATTATAAAGCAATGGTGGATACTATTCGTAAAAGACTACGATTAACAACTCTGAAATATCAAAGACTTGAAAATTTAGTAAGAGCTATTGGATTACCAAAAGAAAAGTTATGTACTTATTGTTGGGATGGAGTAGAGTAAATTAAAAATCTTAATTATTATTTCGACTATTTCTAATAGATCTTTCCATTTCTCTTATTTTTTCAACAGATTTTAATGGATAATTCCCAGTCAAACATGCCATACATAATTGATTTTCAGTCTTATATAGGGCATTTGATAAGTCTTCTTTGGTTTGATATAGCAAAGTATCTGCTCCAATTTTATTTCTAATTTCTTCAATAAGATTCTCACCATAAATTGTCTGCAATCTCCCTGCAATTAACTCATCCTTTGTTGGAAAATCAATTCCCATATAACATGGACTTATAATAGGAGGACAACTTATTCGTAAATGAACGCGTTTGGCTCCGCCTCTTTCTTTAAGTAACGATACGATTTGGTGGGTTGTTGTACCACGTACTATTGAATCATCTAATAAGATTATATCCTTTCCTTCTATAACACTTTTAATAGGGTTTAATTTTTCTTTAACGGCAGCGGTACGACGAGATTGACCAGGTAGGATAAATGTTCTCCAAATATAACGATTTTTCATTAAACCCTCTACATAAGGTAACTTAGATTCTTTTGCATAACCTACAGCCACACTACGCCCAGAATCAGGTACAGGTACTACAATTGCATTATCTCTAATCTCAGGATCCTTTAAAATAGGATCATTTTTGGCTAAATACATACCTAATCTTAATCGTGCTTCAGCAACAGAAACTTCATCAATGATTGAATCTGGTCTTGCAAAATATACAAATTCGAACTGACAGAGAGCAGTTCTATTTTTTTTCAAGATAGCTTCAGAATGAATATCTTTTTGATGGCTTAAATGGACTATTTCACCTGGTTTGACATCTCTAATAAATTCACCACTTACAGCATCAATCCCACATGACTCAGAGGATACAAAATAGAGATTTCTTTTTTCTGATTTTAGTTCACCAATACATAGCGGTTTAAATCCTAAGGGATCACGAATTGCGTATAAATCACCTTCAGATGTCAATAATATTAAGGAATATGATCCATCAAAAAACTTAGTAGCAACTTGTAGTATTTCTGGCCACTCTTCAGTTCCCATTGCTATAGAAGCTATAAATTGTGCAATAACTTCTGTATCTGTGTTGGTAATAAAGATTCTCCCCATTTCTTCCATTTTTTGTTTGAGTTCTTCATAATTTGGAATTGTCCCATTAAAGGCTAAAGAAAATTCAATTTCGTTATTTTTGAAATGATAAGGTTGGATATATTCAGGTGAATCAAACTCTTCTGCTCCTGTTGTAGCATATCTATTATGTCCGATTCCAATATTTCCCCAATATTTTGATAAAACTTGTTGATTCAATACTTTGGAAACTAATCCTTTTCTTTTATATGTAAAAATACTACCTCCTGTTTTCAGAATGGAAATACCTGCTGATTCTTGACCCCGATGTTGTTGAGCAATCAAACCTTTGTAGAGCAAACTAGAAACGGAGTAACCTATATCATTACAAGCAACACCAAAAATAGCACAATGTTCTAAAGGTCTGTCTCTAATATAAAATCTTTTAGATTTT
>JBHLJZ010000021.1:0-41489 GCA_048887165.1 Candidatus Hodarchaeota archaeon
CTTTCTGAAATGCTCTTAAAGTATTCTCTGGTTCAGTCTTGCTTGCTCCCTTATGTCCAATTATCAAAATATCATTACGATTATTCATACAAAATCAAACTATTTGTAAGTATAATATCCCATTGAATTAAATAAACTTCAATAAATTATAACATTAACGATTCAGAATGTCTTTTAATTTAGTAATATCATTAGTAATTATCCCATCCACACCATATTTAATCAATTTTCTTATAGTGGGTTTTGAATCCACCGTCCATGGAAATACTTTAACATTATTGTTATGAGCAAAATCTACAAATTGTTGATCCACGATCGGATAAAATGGATTGATTGCATAAAGGTTATGAGTAATACAAAATTCAATCATCTCTTTTCTTATTTTCCATTCATATTCAGCCAAGTAATTTGTCGGTTCTAAAGAAGCAAGTTTTAATTTAGGTTCTAATTTTTGGAATTCTAATAATTCATTATGTTTAAAAGAACTTACAATAGTGGTTTTGATAACTTCGTATTCTCTTAAAATTTCTATAACTTCATTTGCAATTCCTTCAACGATAATCTCACAATTAAGACAAATTTTACCTTTTGTTTGTTTAACTAATTCCCGAAGTGTTGGTATTTTTTCGCCTTCTCCAAAATCTCTAATTTTTAACTCTTCGAGCGTCATATCTTTAACGTTTCTCTTTTCTCCTGTTATTCTTTCGATATCTAAATCATGAGTTATGACGAGTTCTCCATCTCTAGTTATTTGAACATCAAATTCAATGAAGTCAGCTTTTAATTCAATTGATTTCCTGAATGCTTTTAGCGTATTTTCGGGTGCAAGACTACTTGCTCCGCGATGACCAATAATAAGGACGCTTTCAATATCCATTTTTCTGAAAAGAGCTGTTTTATGGAATTATATCAAAAAAAAAGGCATTAAATAAATACTTTATTTTATATAAACACTTATTTTATCAAAGTATCAGATATTTTATCTAAAAATAGAACCATCGGATCATGTTTTGGATTATAAAGAATAATCGAAATTTATTAATACAAAAACAATGTATTGAAAAAATTTAAATATCCGATTGAGTCACATTACAATTGGTTTCCAATAAATTTATAAAGCGATGTTTATTTTATTATTTCTGATAAAAAGAAATGAACAAAAAGGTAAGATTTTTAAGGCAACTAACGGTTGGTGATTTTCGAGTATGAAATTTTGTCCAGAATGTGATAACATTCTAATACCCAAGAACAAAAAATTATACTGTAAAGCTTGCGAAAAGGAATTTGAGTTAGATCCCAAAAAAGATGAATATAAAATTATAAAGACAATTAGGCATGACGAAAAAGAATCAGCACCAATAATTATTAAAGAGGGTTTAAAAGGAGAGAGGATATCTGGGGATGATCGTAAAGCTTATGAGGATCTCTTTGATATATCTGAAGCTGATGGGTATTAGATATTGTTAATTCAATGATTAATCGTTAGTTTATTATTTCTTCCTTGATTTAATCTTTTTTTTAATATTTATCAAATGTTTTAAAGTTTTATATTAGATTAAATTTAATTTATTAATAATTTAAAATCATATATCTTAAATTTTTGACAATATTGAAAAGTGGTAACTATGAATGAAGAAAAAAAGAAAAGATTGAAAGGTTTTCCTAATGTTGTAGCTAAACAAGTTGAACCATTAAATACTAATGAAAAATTCATAGAAGAGTTTAAAGATACTAATATTAAATGGCTTTTAAATGCTACAGACGGGAAATATGCAGCTTTATTAATCATTAATAAAGGGAAAATAAATGTAGAAGGAATTGAAAATACTCCAAAGAAAAATTTAAAAAAGAATAATGCTGGATGGGATGGAAAATTATCAGCCAAAACACAAATATTTGTAGACCTCCTAACAAGTGAGGATCTAACGTTTGGTAGTGTACTAGGAAAAGTATTAACATTCAGATTAAGAATAAGGAAGCTCAAAAAGGTATTAATTCTGCTTAAATTGTTTGAGTTTTAAATAAAGATAAAAGTTTAGAAACCTAAACTTATTTCTACATTTCTAATTTAAATACATTTACTAAAGACAAAATTTTTTCTTTTAAATCTTCTAATTTTTCATCTTTAATTGATTGTAAAATTACATTTTTATCTTGTTCAGAAATTTCATGGAACCGTTCTAGAAAAATTCTCAGATAAATAACTCTTTTTGAGGGGTACTTTTGAATATTATTAATAAGATTATCGATTATATTGCCAATAGACGAGGTAAGATCGGCACCATATTCTGGTTTATATTCTTTTTCTTTATAGAATTCGGGCTCTTGGAAAATAGCGATTTTTTCTATTATATTCTGAGCAATTTGTTTAAGCATCTCGCTTCTTGATAAAATATTCATATTTGAAACTATACGTTCCATTTCAGAATTTTTGTTCTTTATCTCTTCAATTAAGGCTAAAGCATTATTCATATGTTCACGTTCCATATATTAAATAAGACTTGTCTAAGTTTTTAAATTTTTGTGAATATAAATTCTTAGTATTATGGAAGAAAATACTCAAACTAAATTAACACAGTTTCAAGAATTCATTTCTTATGAATTTAATAACTCAGATATTTTATTACAGGCCTTAACAACTCCACAATATGGAAATGAAAATGATGTACCGCACTATGAGATTTTAGAAACTCTCGGAGATAGCGTAATTAAGCTGATATTTAGTCTAATCTTATATAATAAAGGAATAAATAATCAAGAACAATTAACTAAGACGAAACAGTGCTTAGAAAGCAATCAAACTTTTATTAGAATCGCATCAAAAATGGAATTATCGAAATTTATTTTTGCTTCAAAAAATCAAGAAATCAAGGGCACATCAATCTTAGCAGATGTATTTGAAGCGATATGTGGTGCTCTATTTATTGATTCAAATTATAACCTTAAAATAATTGAAAATAAAATAATTAATAGATTCTATGATGATTGGAATAACTATTTGGAAGAAGGCATAGATTTTTCTAAAAATCAATTATTAGAATTTCTCCAAAATAAATTCAAATTGACGCCAATCATAAGTTACGAATATGAAGGTATAGGTCCTCAACATAAACTTCAATGGATAGCAAAAGCTCCAAAGGTTTTGGATCAAAATAATAAAGAGATTATTTCTTTACCAGATAATTTAAGATCCACGAAATTTACCACAAAGAAAGAGGCTGAGAAAGATTTAAGCTCACGAATTTTAAAATATTTAGAAAAACATATCGGATAATTTTTTTAGAGATTTTTTACTTTCTTTTCAAAATTATATAGAATTTCTTACGAAAATATTAATCTACAAAAGTTCTACTTAATTAGAACCTTAATATTTAAACATTATGTTAATTTTCATAATCCTAAGAATATCATAATAGCAAAATAAAAGTCTATATTATTAATTAATAATAATAAGATCTAAAAGTTTTTAGCAAATTGTAAAATTCCAAGGTAAAACTATTATGACAGATACACCTGCAGTAAAAAAGACTCCCGAAATGGAAGAATATGAAGAACAAACTGGGAAACTTTCGATCTGGAAAGGTAAAGTTAGTAAGGATTTTAAGAAATGGAAAGAAAAAAAGGCAAGACAAGAAATTAAAAAACAAAAATTAGAAGTTCTAACATTATCCCATGAAGAAAAGAAGAAGATAAAAAAGGAAATTAAACATCAAAAGGAGGTTGGGAAAGATTATGAGCATCTAATCGTTGTAGAAAACCTCCATAAAACATATTTACTAGGAACGACTGCTGTCGCCGCATTACGCGGTGTTGATTTAACTATTGATAAAGGAGACTTCATTGATATTATGGGCCCTTCTGGATCAGGAAAAACGACACTTCTTAACTTAATTGGTGGTCTTGATACCCCAACCAGAGGGAAAATTTTCTTAGAAGGTCGCAATATTTCAATGCTCAATGATAATGATTTAGCAGAAATTAGACGAGAGAGAATTGGTTTTGTATTTCAATTTTATAATCTTTTACCCCAAATGACTGCTATGGAAAATGTGATGGTCCCTCTCCATTTTTCTGGTAAATTAAGTAGAAGAGGAAAGAGAAAAAAGGCTTTAGATTTGTTAAGATTAGTTGGATTAGAGGAGAGAGCACATCACGCTCCTTCAGAGCTTTCTGGAGGCGAACAGCAAAGAGTTGCGATAGCTAGAGCTTTTGCGAATGATCCTGCAATATGTGTTCTTGATGAACCGACAGGTGATTTGGATAGTAAAACAGGTTTCATGGTTTTAAATCTTTTGAGAGATTTAAATAGAAGGGGTGCAACATTCATAGCAGTTAGCCATGATGCAGCTGTTTCGGAATTTGCCACTCGTGTTTTTCATATGAGGGATGGAAAATTAACTCATGAGGGGAAAGTAGGTGGTTTAAAGGAGACTCAGATGATGGAATTAAGTAGAAAGAGAGAAGCAGAAATAAACAAAGAAAAAAGTAAAAATATGATATTTAAGTATTTATATGCAAATCAAGGTAAAACAGAAATCAAAGTAAACGACATAAAAAATAGTATCCCCGATTCAATAATTATGAATCTGCCAGAGCATTTTAATGACATTTTGGGTGAATTAATAAAAGAAAATAATATTAATGGAAAAATAGAAGGTAGTCTTTTACTATTATTTTAATAATATTATCAAAAAAATGGTCAATTAAATCTATAATTAGAAATGTTAAACATTAAAATTATTTTCAAGTACGCCTTCAAGGATCTCTCCCGCCAGAAGGTTCGTTCGATCATCGGGATCCTTGGTATTATGATAAGTGTAGCTCTCTTATCAATAGTTTTATTTTTATCTGATTCTATTTCTGTCACTTTCATTGATTACCTTAGTATAGATGCTGGAAATCAAGACATGGTAATCTCTGTAAGGCATTATAATGGTGAACCTGAAGATCGTTCAGATTATTTTGATTATGTTCCCATTATAGAATCAATTCAGGGAAATGTTGGAGGTGTTGAAGCACTTATTCCAAGAATGGAATTATGGGGAAATGTGAATATTTCCCAAGGGATTGATACCCCTGAGCTAACGAATTCTAGAACATTCGTCTTACTTTCTGGAATCAATTTTTCATTAGAGAACGAATTAGGCTTTGGAACTTTTGTGAAAGAAGAAACCAATGAAATTTTAGATCTAGATAGTTTACCGTTATATCACTGCGCTATTTATTACAAATTTAATGATGAAATCAAATATGCAAAAAATGATAACATAGAGATAAGAATGAGTTTGACTCATGGAAACGAAACTTATAATCGGATAAATAATTTTACTATTGATGCTATTTTTGATTTTCAATTTAAATGGCCAATAAGATATGAAAATAGACCCTTAATAATAGTTGATATAGAAACTCTTTATGACATTTTTGGCAATAGTACTTTTAACGGAAAATGTGATCACTTAATCTTGACTTTAGAAGCAGGACAAAATTTTTATGATTCTAGAGATATCGAAGGTTCTGAAAACAGAGTTAAAGATATTGCTACTGAAATTCAACGTTTAATAGGGGTAAATGAATATTATATTGATTTACCTAAATTAAAAGTTCTTGGCTTTTCAGAATTATTAAGCGTTGGAATAACTATAATATTTGTATTTGTTTCAATGATATCTATGTTAATTTCGGGTGTACTAATTAATGGGATATTGAAGACTTCTGTAGAAGAGAGAATACGCGAATTTGGCATCTTTCGAACATTAGGTGCAACGAAAAAGTATAATTTATCAATAGTTTTTGTCCAAGGTTTGTTATTATGTAATTTTGGAACTGTTTCGGGCATCTTTGTAGCAATTTTAGCAACTAGATTTGTAATTTTACCAGTAGCAGAAATCATTGTGGCTCAAAGTATACCTGGTTTAGCAGGAAACATATCTTTTTTTATTACTCTCTGGTCAGTGCTAATTTCTTATTTTATTGGTCTTATAGTAGGCCTTATAGTGAGTATTTCACCAGCTGTCAAAGTAATGCAGCTTCAATTAATTGAATCAATTCATCCATATCGTCATGAAGACACACTTTATCATTTACAAAAAAAAGCTTCTATAAATTATAAACTAATTATAGTAGGTATAATTTTAGCTTCAAATGGCGCTTTTGTGATGTTTGTTATTCCAAGAATTTTAATCTCAGCAGAAATTTCCCTTATGATTGGTACTTTGATTGCTTTGCTTATAATATTTCTAATTGGAACAACATTAGCAGGATTGGGGATAATGCCATTAGTACTGAGGTTTTTCATTCAGGTTTTTCGTTTAAGATCAAGAAAATTATATAATGTAATAAAAATTTTTGTTTTTCGTTATCAAAGAAGAAATTCTAACACAATTATCATATTCGCATTCACATTCTCATTTGTGATTTTTACTGCAGCTACTACTCGATTTTTGTCTGATCAAGTAGCTATAGGTGCAAACCTAAGCTATGGATCAGATATAGTTATTGAAACAAGGGGTTGGGATGAACCTGAAGAAATTGGAGGTCCATTTGGCACAACACCGATTGCTTTAGAATTTGCTCCACTAATCGAACTTCAAAATGATGTATATTCAGTTAATCCAAACAGAATTCTTACTGCGGATTTTGAAAATGAGGTGCTTAAAGTTGAAGGAATTGAGAAAGTATCTTCAGTTATCGCTAGTCCATTTCATCTCACTCAGATTTATTCTGAAGAAGGAAATGAATTTACAGCTGAGATTGGTGATTATGCAGGTTTATTTACTCGAGAAATTAGTTTGATTGGTATAGATGAAGAATACCCATCAACAATCAAAACAAAATATATTGAGTTTACTCAAGGAGATTTGTCAACTAGTTTTAATTTAATTTTTAATATCCAAGGTTTATATACATGTATAATTTCAGAAGGGTTGTCTGAAAATCTAGATTTGAATAAAGGTGATTTAGTACGATTGGTCATCCAAAGAGGTGATGAATCTCAAATTTATACATTTCAAATTGTAGGTGTTGCAGCTAGCATGCCGGGATTTTTCTCTGAATTTGGAAGGTCTAGTACTTCAGCACAAATGGGAGGTGTAATGATTTCACAGGATACTTATATTGAAATTATGGATATTCCACCAATACCATATTTAGATAAAATTTTCATAAAGCTTACCTCTAATAAACAAAGAACTACTCAAGACATAATGGATGAGATTAATTTTTATGGACGTGGTTATGATTTTGGAATTACAGATGTAGAGAGATCGATTAGGCAAGAACAATCACTTTACAGCATTTTAGATACTTTTTTCATGATGACATTGGACGCTACAATCGTTATTTGCTTATTTGGATTATTATCATCATCATATTCAACTATAATAGAAAGAAAGAAAGAAATTGGTATTATCCGAACATTAGGATTAAAAGGAAAGGAAATAAATCGCCTTTTCACTATTGAATCGCTAATCATAATGCTAAGTAGTGGAACCGTTGGAGTTATTGTTGGATGGTTAACCGGTTTGTTACTATCTACTTCAATGAATTTACTGAGTGATTTACCCAATATCCCAACTTTTCCCACTACAAATATGCTTATTATTTATATAATCTCAATAATTTTTGTTTTAATTGGAATGAAAATATTATTAAGGAAAGTTAGAAAGAAAAAAATAGTAGAAATTTATAGAGAAACTATATAGAGGGGATTAAAGAGTTTTGAAGAAAAAAATGAAAAAATTAATATTTTTCCTTTTTATTCTAATCCAAATTTTTAGTTCGACCTTAGTTCATATCCCTCTAAATAATCATCTTAATATGTTATTAATTGATAATAATCAAGAGGAAATACTTATCTATTCATCAGATGTAGCTGGTACTGATCTTTATGCAGAATCAATAGATGTTTTTGTTTCAGGTAACAAATCAATAATTAAACAGTCACTTTTCACGAATGATACGAGCATTTTACCTCAATTTGACACGAGGGATCCTGCATTTTATAAATGTAATGTTCTTATAAGCGCCTCTAATGGTATAACCCCTAAGATTTTTCCAATGGTATTAAATGAGAATGAAGTACATACAAGTTATGGAATATCTTTCAATGGTTTCTCAGGATTCCTTTATTATGAAGAAGAGCTAAGTCTTAGCGATATACAAAGACGAGCTGAAAGAGCATTGGAAATTATTAAAAGAAAGTTTAGAATAGATTTAATTACATTAAATATCTCTAATCCATACTTTTTTCCATTTGTTGGATATTACCCTGATTGGGAAACTTTTCTATTTGAAATCACCAATAATGTTCCTAAAGATGGTTATTGGAAA
This sequence comes from Candidatus Hodarchaeota archaeon, assembly GCA_048887165.1. Taxonomy (GTDB): domain Archaea; phylum Asgardarchaeota; class Lokiarchaeia; order Sigyniarchaeales; family SOKP01; genus SOKP01. The sequence goes on from JBHLJZ010000021.1 coordinate 8,332, forward strand.
GCCTTTGCGTTGAATCGTTTAATTAATCCAAATTATTATCAGAATTCTCATCTTTCATCTACATTTTTACTAGTAAATTCATTAGATCTTTTAGAGAAAGATTTTCTACATTCCTTAGATCAAGTAGACTTTAATATCGATTCACTAGATTTAAGTTATTTGGAAAATCTTGAGTTAGAAAATATATTTGAATCATTTATAAACGTGTTTTCTGATTATGAATCTATTTTTGGAAATTTCTCTGATTTTTTCGAATCAAATGATACTGTTACAGAAGAAGATCTTGAAGGTATTGAAGAGATAGGTAATATCTTATCATTATCAAATGATTCTCATTATGCGAGTTTAATGATTCAATATGAAGGTTTCGATGAAGCAATCACTCAAATCAGTCAGAAAAAATATAGTTTCAATTTATGGGATGCTCTTGGTTTTAATGGTAATGAATTACGTCCTAGTGAAAAAATATTTATTTCAATTACAGGCGCATTTATGAGTGGAATAGATGTCCAAATATTATGTACTGACATTATAGATCAAACCCCTCAATATTTTAAATTATATGACTTTTTACTTGAACAGATTGGTTTATTATTATTTTATGCCGGTTATGATTTCAATATAGAAACTTTAGAAGATTATTCATTCGAGCTATTTTGGTTTGATGAAAATGGGATAAAACGTAATTATATTAAGCCTATTAACTTAAATGAATCGACAGATTATATAAATTTTTTACCTCTTTTAGGATTTCAAGGTGTTCCAGGGATACCTACAGGATTATTCAATCCTATTGACGATCTTATTGTATCATATAATATTTCCAATTCTGAGTCAAATATGATTATTACAAAGGAGCTAATAGGTGATCAGGCTTCATATGGAGCGAATAATACTTTTTCTTTTAATATTACAGCAACAAATATAAGCAATGAAACCTGTTGGGGTGTTCCAACACATTTTCCTTTAGAACTTGAAGAAATTTTTAGTTATGTAGGAGGGGACTTAGGATTGGATCTTATGGATGCTATATGGGAGGTAGTTAGAGTCGAATATTATGGAGAATACGATTCTTTAGAAGATTTCTTTAATTTTGATGAAAAACCACGGATTTTTTATTTTGATACGACAGGATTGGGTATCATTGATACATATTTCCCAGATATAACTAATATAACTAATTTAATACCTTACAATGAAAAGATGGATAATGTTATTGATATATTAGCTGCTAATAGTGATTATGATTTATTATTTGTAGCGTTGAATCTTATTGGTATTTCAACAGATGATCTTAAAGATATTTTTACCAATAATGCAAGTATTTGGAATGATGATAATTGGTATATAAATCCAGGAGAAAGACTTTCATACGAGTTTTCAAATTTTTCAATTGGTAATTATGATACATTCACATCCTTTTATGAGAATAATTTTACAATAAAAGAAACCTTTCCTGAATTGCCTGCTATTATATCAGGGATTTCTATTAATAATACTAATTCAACTATGGCATTAGAAAATGACAATAGAAGTTGGATTATTCAATCTGAAGAAAAATATATCGACACTCATGAGATCGAAATCCAATTTCTTTTTCAAAATGATACGATCATCGATTTAAGCAATAACTCTTTAGATAGGGTTTCAATCGTTTTAAATTTTACAGATCCATCGAATAATGTATATTTTGAAATATTTAACTTTTCTAATGGTGAATTTCAGGACACAAATCCATTTCTCAGTTCTTCAGAGAACGATACCTTAACCTTTTCATTTACAAAAGGTTCTGAAAACCTTGAATGGTTGTTTGATCCTACATCTCGAGATAATCATTCTATTGTTTTTAGAATAATTGGTTCAGATAATGATATCTTTAATATTTCAATTAATGATCTGAATGTAAATTTTTCATATCGAGATATTAATGAGGCCAAAGTATTAGGATCCCAAATATTCTATAGTTCCTTTAGTGGTAATGTTGAATATAGTATACGATCGAATACTGTTTCCCTTAGTACAAATAACATGGCATCCATTGTAACAAATTCATCAATTAGTAGTTATAGTTCAAAAGTAGGAGAAATCAATACATATACCTTGAATTTTAAAAATATCGGATCAGAAATCGCTGAAAATATCAATATTTCAATATTAATACCAGGAATTATTCAAGATGTTATAAATTTCACGATAAAAGATGACTATTTATATTATTACTTATCTAGTTTAGCACCTTATGAACAAAAGACAATCAAGTTTTCATTTTATACTCCTAATTCAGGTAAAATTAAATCCACACTCATTAAATATAATACTAGTGAATATGTGGAGAATGTTAATGGCACAGAATTAACAAGCCAACCCAATCAGGTTTTCTATTCAGCCCCAGTGGATTATTCTTATAGGATACCATTCCTTAATACAATAGAATTTCATTATAATAGTTCAAATTATACTCCTTCAATAAATGAGATTTTTAATCTAACAATTACAGCATTTAATATAGGTTTATCTGGATTAAATCTTTCTGAAATATACATTTCTATTAATGATCGGATTGGAGATTTGGTTCCCATTTATAATAATCATATCTTAATAAATCAATTAAGCTTCAATACCTCTGTATCTTTCAATATTACGATTAAAAAGGAAGATTGGAAAGGGTACTATTATTCTCCTATTAATTTCATTGAACATAATGAGAGTAGAACCATCCAGATCGCTTATTCTGATTCAATAGTACTTGGTTCTATCCAATTTTTAATTAAAAAAACAGTAGATAAAAATCAAATTGAAATTGGAGATATAATCACAGTAGCAATTAATGTTACAAATACTGGAACAATATGTATCAAAAATGTTGCGTTAAGTGATATTTTAGGCTTTACCTCTATAGAATTTAATTTAATTGAAGGAAGGCTAATAAATGAAATTGATTGTCTCGTACCGGGTGAAAGTATTAATTTTTCATACAAAATTAAAGCGATAAGTCAGCAAATTGTTAAAATTAAACCATCTTTCATTGAATATTATTATTTAATAAAAATTAAAGATGTTTCAAATCAAATCGAAATTAAAATAATTATTCCTAAAACTATTCAAATGCTTTTCATAATTATTACTTCTTCAATTTCGATTACAATTTTAAGTTTATATCTTAATCAAGCTGTGAGGTATAAAAAGCGGAAATATCAAACTCAAAGAAACGAACGTTATCTCTTCAAAAGAAGTCCAAGGGATTCTATCTTAAGAATAGAAAACACCCTAATAGAGAGGCTATATAATATCTCAGGAAATGATGATAAGGAGGTGAAATAACTTAAAGTTTCATAGAAAATTCTTTTTAATATTACTAACTTTTAGTATTTTTTTGGGTACTGGCCTTATCCATTTATTTAAGACAGACATGAAAGAGATGGAATATATATTTGATGATAATATTAATAATATTCATATTTCAGCTAATGGTCAAGAACATGTTATAGTTTTTTTAAATCAATCTTCATATGGTTTAGAAGTAAAAAACAGATTTCAATACTATGGAGGAATTGTTGATAGTGGTAATGATTGGAACGGTATTTTTAATAATATCTCTGGTTTTGCGGGTATAATTCCTACAGAAAATCTTTCTAGTTATGAAGCTGAATTTGATTATATAAATGTTGAGAAGGATGAGATTATAGAAACTCAAATGAATTACGTAAGTATGCAAACGGATGCAATTAATTCAACTTGGTATATAAATGGATATACTGGTAATACCGATTCAGCAATAGCTGTATTAGATAGTGGTATTAATCAAGGTCATAACTTTTTTAATGGAAATATCAGAGGATGGCAAAATTTTGTTAATGCTGATCCTATTTCTGATGATAATGGACATGGCACGTATGTGTCTTCAATAATAGCAGGAACGGGTACTCAAACCTATGATTCCAATAATCCTTCTATCATTAATATCTATGGAAATTATTCACATTCAGATTTATTTGAGGATAATTTGCTTGCCACAAATTATTCACTTAAAGTTTTCACAGCAAATCTTTCAGAAGGAGATACTGATTTTATAATTAAATCAACTTGGGATTTAGAAGAAATAGGTATTAATCACTTTTGGGTTGAGCTCTATTATAATAATTCATTAGTAAATTATTCCTATAATGAATTTACAAGTCAGAAATACTCGATTTATCATAAGATATTTAATGAAAAAAAAGGAATTTATGATGTATTTATAAAATATTTTAAGACCCTAAATACTAATCCTAAATTCATATTTAACATCTCGATGTCTTTCTTTCCTGAAAAATATATGGCAAATTTTAATCATTTTACAGGCATAGCTAATGCGAGCTATATTTCACCATTTAAAATTGTAAATCAATCAGGATTAGGAAATACCTCCGATCTTATCTCTGGTTTAGCAAGTGTCCTACAAAATAGAATAACGTATCAAATTGTTACTGTGTGTTTAAGTGTAGGAACATTAGGGGAGGATGTAAGCGCAGTAAATAAGGTTATCAATGAATTAATTGAAAATGGTATTATAGTTGTTATTGCTGCAGGTAATGATGGAATTAAACCTGATCCTCTAAATAAGTTAGCATTAAATAAAAACGCCATTGTTGTTGGTGCTATAAATGATAATGATCAAGTTACAACGTTTAGTAGTGTTGGGAAGGAAATTGAAGAAGGTTTTATAAAACCTGATCTTGTAGCTCCTGGTGGGAGCAAGATTTCAGAACATCGATCGGTGATGGGGGCGGATGCTTACTCTAATGACGCAACAGCTTCTTATGGGACTTCTATTTCAACCGCTATTGTTGCAGCTGCGTCCAATATTTTAATTGAAGCGATATGGGGAAGTTGGACTGAATGGGAAAATCAAGGTTTGGAAGAAAGAGTTAATATTATTAAATCCACTTTATTGATGACGGCATCTGAAACAAATCTGAATCGAGAAGATGATCCTGAAACTAAAAAAAATGAAAGTTTGTATTCACCTTCATTATTTCTTGGGTTTAGTGAAAGTTTAAGAGACGAGCATGAAGGTTATGGAAGAATTAACATTCAATCTGCTGTTGATGCGATTACTAAATTTATGGAAGTAAATAATTCGGTAAGTGATTATCTCGAAAGTTCAGCCGTCAATCCATTAGGTTCCCACGTATTTGCACGAAGAATATTTCTAAATCCAAATATCCAATACCAGTTTAATCTAAGTAATGTTGATGATACAGCGGATCTTGATTTATTCTTGTTTTCGAATGACTCAAATCAATATGGTGAACCTATTTTGCTTCAATCTACACAACAATGGTATGCTTCAATCAACACAACAATGGATTTTGATTCTTTTTATTATACTCCAAAATCTGATGAAACCGAATGCATTTTAGTTGTTAAAGCTGTACAAGGAAATAGTAGTTTTCTATTAAATGTCTCTAACGTAGAGAACTTATTCGAACCATGGTTGGATGTTCCTGAAATTAATTATTTTGGAGGTTCCAAGAATACAACGGTTATGGGTTATCAAGAATTTTTTGGAAATGAACCAAATAAGAATTACTCTATTGATGGCTATCGGTTTTATATAGATTACTATGACAATGATACTACAAATGTTCCGCCTCAAGAGGTATATGTATCGATATTAGAAACGTCTCAGAATTATTCTATGTTTCAATTGTATGAATTTGATAGAAATTTTACCGATGGCGCTTTATTTGGGAGTGATTATATCCAATTTGAATCACCTGGAATATATAATTATTTTTTCATTGCGAGTGATGGAAAGCATCTTGTAAGGTATCCTGAGATGGGACAATTAAATATAACTTTGGAATTTCCTACAGACAGTAAACCTTTCCCATATTATCATAATTTCAATAATGGATGGGATAACTGGGCAGTTAATGGCACCGGTTGGAATTTACTGAATCAAACTAACCAAAATGATAATAGATCAGCTTTATTCGGATCTGAGTGGAGAGCGGTTTATTTTGGGAAATATCATCAATATCCTACTAATTATACATATCAAGCATATTCCATTATGGATGATTTTCCGAATGGGAGTTTATTTAGCCCATTGTTTAACCTCACTGAACTAAATAGTAATATTACTCAACCATTTGCAAAATTTGGTTTACGGACAAGTATTAATTCAGGTGATTTCATCTATTTCCAGATAAATCTAAATTGGACTGGGTGGATAACACTTGAAACATATACAAATCAAGAAAGAGAATGGTTTGTAGAATACGTTAATTTAACGGAATATATTGGATATTTTGTTCAATTTCGATTTTTCTCTCGTCTAGATGAAAATTTTGATCCAATTAATTATAAAGGATTGATGCTCGACTTTTTCAGTATTGAAAATCATACGAATAATGAAAGTCCTATCATTTTTTTTGATATCACTACTGATGTTTCAAATTGGCAGATTTCAAAGTTTGAGCAAGTTTATTTTTCATGTAATTTCTACGATGCTGATAATAGTTATCCAGAATATGTTTTTATTGAAATAGATAATGTAAATTATTCTATGATAAATTTCTTTGGAGATTGGAATGCTAGTTATAGCTCACCAGAAAAAAAAGGTATTCTCTTCAAGAAAGCTTTACCAATTGGAGAATTTTCAAATCGATCTTTTAGATTCCATACTTTTGATGGAGATTATTATAATTCTACTAATTGGTATAATATAGATAATTCTAACTTCACTTTTATTAATCCCACACCGCTACAATTTACATTAAATCAAAGTAATAAAGCCATAGGATATGAATATCCAAATAATGATTTAAGAGATTATTATGTTGTTGGAACTCCAATGGCATTGGAAGATACTTCTTGGTTTAGAGGAGAAAATACTTGGCATCCAATATCTTTTCTTAATCAAGATTATATATATGGTGGGATGGGGCAAAGTTTTAAAGGCGTTTATCAAGGATATGAGCCTAATTGGGAAGCTAAATTAATAACTCGTCCGCTACAGCTACAAAGTGAGTATAAAGTGTATTTGAATTATTACTTTGAAATTTCACTAGAAAGAGAAGATTCTTTAGAATTAGAGGAATTAGATCGTTGTACTGTATCTATATCCATAGATTTTGGTGAATCGTGGATCAATCTTACAAATTATTATTATAATAGCGAGATATTGATTGGAAATGAGAGTATTGATATTTCCCAGTATTCTGATCAAGTAGTTATGATTATGTTTACCCTTCATTCAAATAGTAATGTTGAAATCTTCAGATTTGGCAAGGGGTTGTTTCTATCCGATATTTATATAGGATATGATAAATCTACAGATTTTATACATCCCTCTATAAATATAATCACACCGTCGCATAATGAAAAAGTTAAATCATTAACTAGAATTGAAGCAAACATAACTGATAATGTTGAAATAGATGCTTCGAGAATTTATATTTATGTAAATGATGATATAATTGATACAAGGTTTATTAGTTTTGATAGTGAGACAGGTTTGTTACAATATAATTGGGATACAACCTTCTTCAAAGATGGAGTTCATGAAATTAGCGTAATTGCATTTGATAAAGAAGGAAATAGAACTATTGAAACTTTTTCTGTAATAGTTGAGAACGGAATATTTAATTGGCGAAATTCTGGTCCATGGATAATAATTATTATCAGTGCTGCAATTACTGGAATTTTATTGTATATATTAGCAGAAAAAAGAGGTAAGCTATGGATAAAGAAAATTAGGGATACTACTGCTGAAAAAGTTAGATTGGAATATATAGATAAAGATCAAGCAATTAAAAGAATTGAAATTGTTGAATCTGATTATAAAATTGAGAGACCATTAACTTTACATTGTAAATTTTGTAAATCTTGGTTTGAGTCAAAAAATTTTAATTATATTTGCCCCGTTTGTGAGCATGATCAATTATATGCCGCATATTTCTGTATAAATTGTGGAAAACTTCATCTTAAAGATGAACCTGGAGATAATTTTTATTGTAAAAAATGTGAAGGTGTTAGGTTAATTAACCGAGAAGTAGATGACATTAGAGAAATTTTGGGTCAAGAAGGTAAGTTATTGAGAAAATTTGAATATAAAAAAAAGAAATTTAGCATTTTAGATTCATGATAAAAAATTAATAAGGAAAGAGGAATTTGAGTTTAGAAAACCTAATATATAAAATTAGAAATAAGTTAAATGTTCAATTCATCAAACTTACATGGGTAAACATTAAGAGAGATAAGGCAAAAGCGATTTTTGCAATTTTAGGTATCTTGATTTCTTTAACCTTATTAACAGCAATAGGCATGGTTAATGATACTATGTCATTTAATTATATGCAATTAATTACAAGTAGCACTGGTAATGCTGACATCATGATTACTCGTTCTGTTCAAACTGATTTGACATATAATCCTTTTTTTGATGAAAGCTTGATTGAAAGTAATTTAACAAATATAGAAGGTGTTGAGGAACTCTTTCCTCGAATAATGATGCTAACAAGAGTATCTTCAGATAACATAAATGAGAATGCTACTTTGGAATTATACGGAATTGATTTTAATAAAGAAGCTAATAATGGACATATAGGTAATCTGAACTTAGTTGACGAAAATGGTATAGAAACAGGAGAAATTTACATTGATGAACCTGCTAATGGAGAATGTGTTATTTTATGGAAAGTTGCTGAGTTGTTAAACGTTAGTATAGGTGATTTATTATATCTAGAGTATCAGCAATATTCAATAGATTTAGAAGTTATTGCGATATGTAAGCAAGATTTAAAATTTTCAGAATTTGAAAATGCATTGATAATTACAAATTTACAACAAGTACAATCCTTTTTACAAAAAAATAATCAAGTCAATTTTATCATTGGTACTGTAACTAATCCAGAATTAATATATGATGTACGAGATTTCAAAACTACAGAAAGAAAGTTAAGAGAAATTGGTACAAGGATTCAACAAAGATTAGATCCGAATGAATATTCTGTCTCAATGCCTAAATTAGAAGAATTAAGCGCGGAAGAATTTCTATTAGTTGCGATGACCGTAATTTTCTGGTTTATAACAATTATTGCTATGTTAATAACTGGGATTTTAATAAACTCGATTTTATCAACTTCAACAGAAGAAAGAGTAAGAGAGTATGGAATAATAAGGGTTGTAGGAGGGAAAAGAACCTTTCCCATTAAAATGGTTATTTTTGAAGGATTTGTAATTGGTGTAATTGGTTCTATTGGCGGTATCATTATCGGTTTATTATTTACTCCCCCTGTTGTAGATTTTTTATTTGTAATGACTGGTTTTGTATTGCAGGATATGACATATGTTATTCAACCTTTTACTGTTATAATCACATTTTTAATAGGTTCAATAACTTCTTTAGTAATTTCTTTATTTCCAGCTCTTAAAACTGCTAAAATTGATATAATTAAATCAATTACGCCATTCCATCAAAAAGAAGAGGGTTGGGAAGTAAAAAAAGAGGAAAGTATGAATGTTAAGAGTTTTTTAATTGGCATTTCTATTGCTACGATTGGTATGATTGTCTTTGTCTTATTACCAAATATATTTGTTACAGGCGAATTTATGTTAGTAGCTAGCCTTTTCATTGGTCTCCTTGCCGCTATTTTGATAGGATTGGTATTTGCATCAGTTGGAGTTATTCCTTTAATTCAAGGTATATTTTTAGGAATAATTACACCCGCAATTAGAAAATATGCCCACATTATAAAAATATCCTTAAAAAGAAACAGACGGAGAAATACAAGCACCATAGTGATGTTTGCAATCAGTTTTTCTTTTATATTTTTCATTACCAGCGTAACAGAAATGGAATCAAAAAATATGTCTCTTAATTTGCGGTTTCAATATGGTTCAGATTTAGTGATAATAAACCAAGGATTAGACGCTGATTCTAATGCTGTTACATTGGATATGGTTAATGAAATAGAATCGTATACGGGAATCGAATCATTATCAATTACACTCTATAACATGTTTGATATTACTTCTGTTTTAGCCATTGCTTTTGATTTTAGCGAAGGTAGTGCATTTGATGAAGAAACCATAAATCAAGCTTTTATGAATATTTTTGAGTTTTATTCAGAACAAGCAGAAACTAAATATCAAGTAGAAGCAGCACTTGTTCCTGGTTATGACGATCTCGAAGTTGGATTTATTGGTATCGATAAGAATTTTTATGAAGTTATGGATAACGATTTATTTATTTGGAGTAGTCCTAATAGTGGTACAAATTATTCATTTACCGAATTATTTGAATATAATAATACGTGTATAATTGCAAAATCTTTAGCCAATGTTTTAGGAATCTCAGATATTGATGAAAATGTTTATTTGACGTTTTATAATCCTCAAGTGAGTAGTGATCCTGGAAATGTAACTCTTTTTAGGGTAGTGGGAATTTGTGGAGGAATGCCGGGATTTTATAATTTCAAGAGCTCTGAAGTAACAGCATCTGGAGGTGGAGTGATGGTATCTATGGAAAATTATATTCGGTTAATGGATGTTGAAAATGCTAATGATCCAAATATGATAGTAGATAAAATATTTATAAGTTTAATAGATAAATCAGAGGGCAATATTGAACAGACTAAAGAGGAAATTAGCACAAACTATGAAGATAAAGATTATTTTATTGATGATGCAATATCAAAAATCAACTTTTTAGATGATATGTATAAAAGGCAAAGCACTTTAATGGAAATAATTAATTGGTTTGCAATTGCAATAGCTATTTTTGGACTTGTAAGTTCGATGTATGCGATTATGCTCGAACGAAAGTTTGAAATAGGGATATTGAGGTCGCTTGGCATGAAGACCAGAAATGTAAGAAATCTCTTCTTGATTGAAAGTCTAATTATTTTACTCTCATCAGGTACAATGGGCACAATAATTGGAACTTATTGTGCATATTTAATGGAAACCAATCTTGGACTAATTATGGAACTACCGATCACATTTGCAATCCCTGTTGATGTTTTATTAAGAGTATTTATTATTTCTATAGTGGTTGGATTTTTGGGAATGTATTTTATTTTAATAAGATTAAGTAAACAGACAATAATGGACATATTCAGACAAACATTCTAACTATTCTTTAATAAGAAGTTTCTCGTAAAAAATTGATAAATTTATTCCATGCTTTACCACGATGGGATATTTTATTTTTTTCTTCTGTAGTTAATTCTGCGAAGGTTTTACTTGGCAACACATTAGGAATGAAAATCGGATCAAATCCAAAACCACCAGAACCTCTTATACTACTTGACACTTTTCCATATGTAATTCCTTCAAAAAATAGACTTTTTTCAAGAGGTTGAAAATATAGGGCTATTATTGAAATAAAATGAGCTTGGCTCATCTCAAAATCATCTATTAATTTCAATATACCCTTATTCCCGAGAGTTTTCATAACATATGAAGAATAGACTCCTGGAAAACCATTGAGAGGAGTATCAATAAAAAATCCAGCATCTTCTATAAAATAAGATCCATCTATTTGTTCTTTTATACTATTTAATTTGAATTTTGCCACTTCTTTTATAGTACTTGCTTGGATTTCAGTGGTTTCAATTTCAAGTTGATTTAATTCGTATTTTAAATTTTCATTTTTAAATAATTTTTGAATTTCATTAAATTTGTGTTTATTACTGGTTACAAAATGAAGAACATTCATTTCATTCTTTATACTCATAATAATTGCTTAAGATTTATTAGATATAAGAATTTTTAAAAAATCAAAATTATTATGGGATTAATGATCAAAAGAGAAATTAGTCGTGGGCACATGATTAAAAGAGGAGAGAATATTTTTCCTTTTCCTTCTTAGTCAGAGCAAAATTCCAAAATTTTATTTTTGAAAAATCATTTAGAATAATATCATTTCAAATATTTTTTTGAGTAAACTGAATTATCATGGCTCGGATGCATTCTAGAAAGAAAGGTAAGTCATCAAGTACTCGTCCTGCTTTAAAGGAAAAACCACTGTGGATTGAGATGTCTGGTGAAGAAGTAGAAAGTCAAGTTATAAAATTAGCGCGTAAAGGTTATTCCCAATCAATGATTGGGACTATATTAAGAGATAGTTATGGCATTCCCTTAGTAAAAGTTGTTACCGGTAAATCTATTAAACAAATTCTTGAAGAAAATGATATAACTTCTCCACTTCCAGAAGATTTATCAAATTTAGTTAAAAAAGCATTAAATCTAAGAAAGCACTTAGAAAATAATCATAAAGATCTCGAATCTACTAAGGGATTGCAAAGAACCGAATCAAAAATTTATAGATTAATTAAATATTATAAAAATAAAAAAGTCTTAGCTCAAGATTTTAAATATGATCCTGAAAAGATAAGAACATTGGTAGCGAGGTAATCCTAAATAATGAGTCAAAAAGCCAGAAAAAAGAAAGCTAAGATTAAGAAAGTTACTTTTAAAGATAAATATTGGTTTACAGTTAAAGCACCAAAAAATTTTAATTATCAAGAGATTGCAGAGGTTATTGGATTAGAGAATAATGTGTTAGGAAGAACTGTAGAAATCTTACTATATGATATTACAGGAGATTATAACGATATCAGTTTAAAACTTAAATTTAAGATAAATAATATTAACACAGAATCAAAAACTTGTGAAAGTATATTTATTGGTCATGAATATACCAATGATTACATTCGTTCGTTAATAGGAAGGGGAAGCTCAAAAGTAACCTCAATAATCAATTTAATTACCAAAGATGGCTATACTTTCAGATTAACTGTAATATGCACTACTATTAGAAGAGCAAGAAGTTCACAACAACTCGTTATTCGAAAGATTATGACTGAAATTTTAAGAGAATTTGCTAAATCATTAAATCACGAAAAGTTTATAACTGGAATGATTTATGGTGAGTTTCAGAACCAAATTCAAAGAATTGCGAAAACAATTTACCCACTATCTAACTCAACGATTATTAAAAGCAAATTAATCTCAATCCCCGAAGGTGGAGAAGACAAAGAGTATATTACAAAAGACGAAGAATTCGAATTAGTTGAGGTTGAAGTTAAAAGAACACGAAAAAGTGAGATAAAAAGAACCGAAAGAATTAATGTGAAAAAATACGCTCAAGAAAAAACTTCTTCTGAAAATGAGACAGAAGAATAAACATTTTTTAATACTCTGATTTTTAATTTTTCGACTTATTTTTAAATAAATAATAAAAAGTTAAAATTATTATTTCAAACTAGAATAATAAAAATACTCGAGGATATAATTTGTCAGACCAAGAAGGTAACAGAAACAATCCTTATTCTTTTGATGATTATTTATTGGTGAGAGACAACTTTAATTACTATGTAGATGACACCTTTCTACAAAATCTCGTTAAATATTACTCTCCTTCGGATGAATACGAAAAAATCGATAGAGATTTACGAGGACTTTCTGATTATGTTTCCTATAAATGGCGAGATCTTGCGAATAAAGCAAATGAACTTGAAAATAGGATAAAAGTAACTAAGGTTAAACATTATGATGCCCATAATCATCGAATTGATAGAATAGAACGGTGTTCCGAAACTGAAATTTTAGAACGGGAAATTTTCAGCCTAGGACTTTTTGATCCTAATAGAAATAGTCCATGGAGCCGATTTATTAAAATGTTCTTATTATATCAAAATGGAGAATCCGGAGTAATGTGTCCTGTCGCATGTACACATGGTTTAGTATGGATTATGCAAAAGTATGAAAATGAATTATCTCCTGAAGCTCTTGATATTCTTAATCATGTAAGAAATGGAAAGAATGGAGATTACGGGAGAGGATCTCAATTCGTAAGTGAAATCCAAGGTGGAAGTGATGTTCCGGCAAATCTTGTCGAAGCCGTCTTTGAAAAAGAAGAAGGAACAGATGGTATTTCAAATTGTTGGCGCATATATGGGCAAAAATTTTTCTGTTCTGCAGCTCATACAGATTATGCGTTAGTAACTGCAAAACCAAAAGATACACCATCATCAACCCGAGTTGGTGCCTTTGTTGTACCTTCATGGCTCCCTCATAATAAACGAAACGAAATCAGAAATTCTTATACAATTGATCGTCTCAAACCGAAATTAGGGACTGCTGAACTGCCAACAGCAGAAATAACGTATGATGGAGCAGTTGGCTATCCTATAGGTCCCCTGGAAAAAGGACTCGCAGACGTAGTTGGTATAGTTCTTTCATTATCACGATTGCATGTTGCGTTTGGTATGGCAGGAGGAGCATTAAGAGTTGTTAGAGAAGCAATCTTGTATGCTCAGTTTAGAGCTGCTTTTGGAGTACCCATATCGTCATTTCCTATGTTGATTAATCAAATCAATGTGCTTGATAATTATGCTAAAAGAACAGCAGCAGGCGCTTTTAAAGTATATTCAGAGTTTATCTATTTCGGAGAAGAACTTATAAGTGGTATAAGAGATTTAGAAAAAATAAGCGATCTTGAAGAACGTAAACGTCGTTTTAGATTACGCGAATTAATAATGCTTCAAAAAATAGTTGTAGCAGATGAATGTCCTAAAATGATAAGAATGGCAATTTCTTTCTTTGGAGGACACGGGATTATGGAAGATTTTCTATGTTTTCCACGATTACATAGGGATTCAATGATTATGGAGCTATGGGAAGGTCCTAGGCTCGTCTTACTTACACAAATTCATAGGGATTTTCAAAGAGTGAAAGATTGGTATTCCCCGGAAGAATTTGTCAGAGATTTACTAAAAGGGGCAGAATCCGATTTAATTGAAGAATATGCTTTAGAATATGATAGAATAATGTCACATGAAACTCTTTTAAGAAATGACGAAAGTACATTAGCAATATGTAGAGATTGGGAAGAATTTTCAACTAAATTATTCAATGCATACCAAGAACAAGCTCTTAAAGAAGTTAATTATGAAGGTAAACCATTTAAGTTTTCTACATTACTACGTAAATTTAAAAAAAGAGAAATTAATCCTACTCCATAATAAACTGAAAATTCTCATTAGAAAGGATTCTTTTTCTTTAATAATTTTCCATTAGAATCTTGATAAAAGAGTGTGTTTGGAGGAATATCTTCATTTACTAATGTATGTGCTCCAATAATCGAATTTTCACCAATTTTTTTACCACACATAATGCTTGCATTGATACCTGTTTGAGAATTAGGACCAATAATCGCACCCAGCTTCCTTCGACCAGAGTTAACCAGTTTATTGTTTATAGTCATTATAACATTTTTATTATCAAATCTTAAATTTGATATTTTTGTTCCCGCTCCAAGATTTACATTCTCACAGATGATTGAATCGCCAATATAATTGAAATGTGGAATTTTAGTGCCAGTAAAAATTAAAGAATTTTTTGTTTCAGACATTCCAATATGACAGTTATTACCTATTGATGTATAGGGTCTAATAAAGGCATTTGGACCAATTATACTATTCTCACCAATATAACAAGGTCCTTGAATATAGCTCCCAGTTCTTATTTTAGTATTATTTCCAATATATACATTTCCTGTTATATTTACTCCATCTTCAATAATTCCATTAACTTTTTTTTCCAAGTTATTAAGAAGTATTTGGTTAGCATCAAATAATTGCCAAGGTAATCCTATATCACTCCAGAAAGAATCTTTAATAATGAAGCTTGCTATTTTTCCATTCAATTGTTCTATTAATATTTCCATAGAATCAGTAAACTCAAATTCATCTCTTTTAGATTTTTGAGTCATCTCTATTGCTTTAAAAATGAGAGAGTCAAATATAAAAATACCTGCATTAATTAAGTTTCCGAAATTTAAATCTGGAGAAGGTTTTTCCGTAATTTTTGTTATAAAACCGTTCCTGTCAAGTGTAATTACTCCATATTCTTGCGGATTTTCCACTTCAAACAGAGAAATTATACCCTCACATTTGGATTCATTATATTTGTTTATAATCTTGGAAAAAATCGTAGATTCCACAAAAATATCACCATACATCATTAAAAGGGATTCATTCTTAACAAATTTTTTTGCAAAGCCAAAAGCGTGAGCGGTCCCTAAATATTCGTTTTGAGTAATATAGTCGATTTTTATATTAAATCTCTCAGAGCCGTCTCTGAAATAATTTTTAATAATTTCTTTTTTGTATCCGACTACTAATATGACATGATCAATACCAGCTTTCTTTAAACCTAGTATTAAATGTTCCAATAAAGGTTTACCAGCTAAAGGAATCATAGGTTTAGGTATTGTTGAGGTTATTGGTCTTAACCTCTTACCTTCTCCAGCTGCGAGAATGATAGCCTTCATAAATAACAAAAAATAAGCATACTATTAGAAATTATTGATCAAATTGATTAATAATCTCATCAAAATATAATTTCAAAGAACGATAAGGTTTTAAATCTCCAGAGAATTCTTTATGTAAAATTTTCTCTTTAGAAATTCTTTGCTCTAATTGCTCAAAAATTTCTTTTATTTTGAAAAAATCTCCAGAAGCTATAAAATCTAGTGAGTAGCCATTGATCTTTCCATAAATAATTAAATTTTTGCAACCTTGTTGTTGTAAGTCGTCAAAATGAATTTCTTTTATATTTGTTTTTGCTCGAATTTGGGTATTCATAGCAATTGTTGCTAACCTAGCTGAGAGATTTGAAGTAAAAAGATCGATATTTTCATTAGTTATTTCCCGATGAAAATTATTTAAAAGAGAGGTATCATATAATTGAGATAGAATAGGTAATCCTTGAGATGATAACCCACAATATATTATTTTGTTTCCTTTCGATTCACATTGATAATTAAGTTCTTCATCCTCCAAGGGATAACGATATTTATCCCATAAATAACCTGTAATTAATTGAATTACTTTCTTAAACTCAGTTTTTTTAGAAAATTCATTGAGTTTTTGGATAGTTTCATAGTTTGCTGCTACCTTTTCACAAAACTCGTCTAATAATTTATCAGCTTCACGAGAATTAGAAATAAAATCACCTGTAATACAATAGAATAAATTTTGATTATCTTCAGTTAATTGATGTCTAATAATCATGCGTTCTTTTATCTTTTTGCCTTCAAAAAAGATATTTGTTAAACGCCATAATTTTCTTGGATTAATACTATTTATCAATTTTTCGACAAATAAAACTATTTCAAAAGTAGGAAACTTATTCTCATTTGAAACATACAGAATTTTTTCGTTTAGAATAATAGCAAATCCAGTTATCATAAACTATAACTTTAAAATAATAATAAATTGAAACCGAGTTATATTTGAAAAAAAAATCGAATGTTTTTAATTTTTTACAATTCGAAAAATTTTATTGAGATCAGTAAGAACAAATTAATTTGATCATTTTTCCCTAAGTTTTTTTGATGGCCTATAACAAATAACTTTTAATAATTTCAAAAAATATAATAAAGATAATTCTAGATAACAGAACTAGTGAAAATTAAGTTATATTTTACATGAAAGTAATAAAAGCCATTGAAAAGAAAAAAATACAGCAAGCAGCAGAACTTTTATATAATTCTAGGGAAGCAATCATTTTAACTGGAGCTGGAGTTTCCACAGAATCTGGAATCCCAGATTTCAGAGGAGAAGGAGGGATTTGGGAGAAATATAAACCAGAAATTTATGGAAATATTGAAGCATTTTTAAGAAATCCAGCAAAATTCTGGGAACTAGCACAAAAAGTTGCTCCAGTCCTTTTTAAAGCGAAACCAAATCCCGGTCACATAGCAATAACAGAACTTGAAAAAATGGGTATAGTTAAAGCAATAATTACCCAAAATGTAGATGAATTACATCAAAAAGCAGGATCTATTATCGTTTACGAAGTACATGGGAATATTAATAGATTTGATTGTATGGGATGCAAAGCTTCTTATACTAAAGAGCAAGTTTTAAAAAAGTTAAAAAAAGAAAAAAGAAGTGGTCCTTCCTGTAATTTCTGTTCCGCTCCACTTAAACCATCAGTTGTTTTGTTTGGTGAGTCTTTACCTCGATTTGAGGTTTATATGTCTCAAGATTTAGCAAAAAAAGCGGATGTTATGTTGATTGCTGGATCTTCATTAGAGGTAGCACCTATATGTGATTTACCACTCTATACTCTAAGAGACGGAGGAAAATTGATAATTATAAACGATCAACCAACGCCCTTAGATGAACGAGCTGAAATTGTAATTAATCATAAAACCGGTATAATTCTACCTCTAATAGTTGAACAAATTAAAAAGTTAAAAATGCAACAAAATTCTAATACATATAGTAAATGATTTTTTAATGTTTTAGGGAACTATTTTTTAAATGTATGATGAGAACTTAATTATCAAAGATTGGAGATATATTGATTTAAGTTTTGGTTTAATATATCCAAATCACTATAATTTAGGAAATTCTTCTTATACAATTCGACTTCTTTATTATCTAATAAATTCAAGGGAAAAATTAGCATGTGAGAGAATATTTCTTCCTGAGAAAATAAAATATCCTGCTTCAAAAGACAACTCTACAATTAATCAAATAAGGAGTCTTGAAAATAGAGCGTCACCTAAGGATTTTGATATACTTGGCTTTTCTTTACATTATGAAATTGATTTTAGAAATGTTTTATGGATATTAGAAAAAGCAGAAATTCCAATAACCTATGAAGAACGTAATCGAGGACCTGAAATGCCTTTTATTATTGGAGGAGGTCCTGCTATTACTTCTAATCCTTTACCATTAAGCAAGTTTTTTGATCTATTTTTTATTGGAGATTCAGAACCAAATTTGTTTAAGTTTTTTAACATTTTTAAAGAGTTTAAGGATAAAAAGATTAGTTATAAGGATTTATTGATAAAAAGTACTAATATTACAGGTATTTATGTCCCTTCTTTAAAAAATAATGTAAAAAGATCAGTTTTAACCGATCTGGACAAATCTCCTATACCGGTATTTCAATTAATTTCTAAATCTGATAAAGAGAAAAAGATTTTTGAAGAGAATTTCTTTGTTGAAGTAAATAGGGGTTGTCCTTTCCAATGTAAGTTTTGTATTTCATCGTATCATAATCATCCATTTAGAAATAGAAGTTATAATAGTATAATTAAAGCGATTGATGATGCTATTGAAATTTTAGCATTTAATAAGATTAGTTTAATTGGATCTTGTGTTTCTTCTCATCCACAATTCTACAATATATGTGATTATATTATTAAGAAGGGTAAAGAATATAGTTTACCTTCAATCCGATTAGACCACATTAATTCGAAAATGATAGATTTATTTGAAAAGGGTAACGTTAAGACAATAACTATTGCTCCTGAAGCAGGTTCAGAGACCCTTAGGTTTGAGTTAAATAAAAAAATTCCCAATCGTAAAATTTTTGAAGTTCTCGAATTATTGAAAAATTCACAATTGAAAAGTATAAAATTTTATTTCCTTGTAGGTCTACCAAAAGAAAATGATGAGGATGTTAATGAAATTGTTAAATTATTAAAAGAAATTAACGAAATAGGGTTTCAGAAAAAGACTCTAAAAGTAAATATAAATCCTTTTATTCCAAAATTTAATACTCCTTATGGAAATAATGTTTATTATTATTTTTCCGAAAATACAAAAATTTTACATGATAAATTTCAATTTTTAGAACGAGAATTAAAAAGTATCTCATCTATCAAATTGAAATTTCAAAATCCAAAAGAAATTGTAAATAAGGCTAAATTACAAACAATTTTTTCGTTAGGGGATGAGAATTTCTCAGATATTTTGACTAGATATTACATAAATGGCGCAAATATGGGTGCCTTAAGAAGAATAGAAAAGGAAACTGATTTTAATTTAGACGATTATTTTCTTAAAGTTCAAAATGGGTATATACCATGGATTTTGTAAAAAAATAAAAAAAAATTAAAAAAAGACGTTATTCAATTTTTTCGAAAACTTTTTTGACTGCACCACATACTGGACATTTTTCAGGAGGTTCTCCTTCGTGAGTATAACCACATACAGGACAAATATAAATATTTTTTTTATCTAAATCTTTTCCACTCTCAACTGCTTCAAGAGCTTTCTCGTACAATTTATGATGGATCTTCTCAACTTCATTAGCATAATTAAATGTTCTTTCAGCATTAGAATTATTTTCTAATTTAGAATTTTCAATAAATTCAGGATACATTTCTGTAAATTCGTGAAATTCTCCACCAATTGCTTCTTTAAGGTTTTCAGCTGTTGATTTTATACCTCCCATTGTTCTTAAATGATTATGTGCGTGTACAGTCTCAGCAGCAGCAGCAGCTCTGAATAAATGAGCTACTTGGGGAAATCCATCTTTTTCTGCTTGTTTTGCGAATGCCAAATATTTTCTATTTGCCTGTGATTCACCCGCAAATGCGGCTTTTAAATTATCTTCTGACTTTGTCATATTAAATCATTAATTAAGATTATAGTTTTAATTTAAGATTAGACAAGGTAAAATTTTAACTTAGGTTTTATATTCTATAAATCGAACTTATATCGATAAAGAAACGAATTTAGATTTTGAATATAAAAATTAAATTAAGTTTCATTTCGATTTAACAAAAAATCTAATCAATATTAAGAATATTTTCAATTTTTTTAACAATTTTATGTATATATAATTCCGCAATCCCAAATCTAGTTTTATAGTCAAAAATCAAAATCACAAGGTATTTGTCTTTAATATAATCGGAGAATATTAATTCCTTATTTTTCGAAGTATAAAACAATTTTAAGATCGAATTATTGCAAATTTTTACTCGAAAATCAACTTCCTTTAAAAAATGTTCAATATTATTTAGGGAAGAATAAATTACTTTACCTTTATCAGTCAAAAATATAATACCATTGATATCATCATTTAAGGAAGTATCTTTTAAGTATTGAATAATATTTTTTTCTTTTTCTAAATCAAATTCATTACTTAAAGTTTCTTTTATTACATCCTCAATTAAAAAGTTTAAATTATCGTCGCAAATGTATTCTAAGTCTATTTTTACCTTATTTTCTCTAACATATAACATAAATTTATTATGTATTTTAGATATAACTTCTTCTAAGAGGAGTAGATTCTCAATTGAATTACATAGCAAACTATAATATAGCTTTCCTTTCTCAAAAACAACAAGTTTTATTCCACCGCCCATCTCAACAGTCTTAACTTTATCACCTATCAATTCTTTTGTAAAAGACATTAAAGCAGTGAAATAAGATGATATTAGCTGCTCTTGCTCAATTGGATATAGATTTGTGAAATTAATACCAAAAATACAAATACCAGATTTATTAAATATGAACATATTATGAATGTTAATTTTGTCAGAAGTACGCTTGATTTTTGAAATCAAAGCTGAATTTTCAGGTAAACTCATATTACATTTTTATAATTTAAGTATAAAAATTCAAACTTTTCATTCTAAAAAAAAGAGATAAACTTCTTATTTATAATAACAAGACACTCCCTTAAAACTTAATTTACAGGGGAGTATCTTATAACCTGCTTTAATTATTTCTTTACTCAATATATACTCATTGCCAACTCCTGCTAATATTGTTGCGGATCCTCCTCCTCCAGCACCGTTACATTTGAATCCAATTGCTCCATAATCTTTTACTAATCTTTCAAGATGTGCTATAGCGGGATTAACCATTAGAGGGTGTAATTTTTTTTGAGCCTCCCAATTTCTATTTATTACATCTCCAACATCAACCAAATTGGATTTAATTGCCGTTTTCATCTCATAAGCACAATCTTTCATAATTTGGAATGATTCCAATGTATTACTATTATTATTAAGATAATTTTCGATAACTGCCTTATGCATCTCACTCGAACTCCTTGAACTAAGATAAACTAGAATTAGTTGCCTCTCTAATTCGTATTTTATAGATTCATCAAGATCAATGCTATAGATTTTAACTGAAGGATAATCGATTTCCATAAAATTTATTCCACCATAAGCAGCAGCATATTGATCTTGAACGCCACTTTCTAATTTTAGTTCTTCAATCTCCAGTTTATGGGCTAATTTAGCAATTTCATAGTTATTAAGATCTATTTTTAAATATTTTGCTAATGCTGCTATGAGAGATACAGCAACACTCGCACTTGTCCCTGTTCCACTTCCAGGTGGAGACTCTGCTCTAACATATATGTCGATACCTTTCTTGATACTCATCCTTTTTACTGCTGCTTTTAGTAAATCTAAAGTTCCATCATATTCTATCTTATTTAAATTTTTAATTTCAGTATTTAGTTCGAGATTGTCTGAATAAATCCTTATTTTGTTCAAATCATTTTCTACAATTCTTACATAACTATAGAGATCAACACATATATTAAAAACAGCACCATTTTTACAAAACCAAGTATCGGTCCATCCACCAATATCACATATTCTAACAGGTGCCCGAGAGTATATTGATAATCCCATATTCATTTTTAATCACGTATTATTATTTATATTATACTTTATTAATCCTGATTTCTATGAGACTGAATCGATTAGAAGTGTTATCGAAAGAAGAACTTCAATTAATCCATAATTCTACACTTGAATTACTCGAAAATACTGGTATAAAAATAGAATCTCAGGAAGTGAGGAACTTTCTCAAGGAAAATGGAACTATAAGTAATGAGGATAGGAATGATGAATTTATTAAATTTCCAGAAGATTTAGTAATAGAACAATTAAAAAAAGTACCGGATAATTTTTATTTATATGGTCCTGATGGCTCTTTTAATTTCAATGTCAATACTGAAAATATTAATTTCACCACATTCGGCGCTACAGTAAAAATTTATGATCCTGAAAAAAAAAAGAAAATTAGAAAAACAACATTGCAAGATGCTATTGATCATATACGGATTGTAAATGGTTTAGAAAATATAGTATGTTCTCAAGTAGACGTTTGGCCTCATGATATTCCTTTTACTCAACTCCATTACTATACAATACGGGAATGGGCACGACATAGCTATAAACCGTATGGAATGGCTTGTTATGGAAGAACAGCATCTCAAGATATGATGAATCTAACCTCTCTTGTAGTAGGAGGAGAACATGAATTAAAGAAGAATCCTCGATTAATAGGTGTATTTAATCCTACATCTCCATTAAGATTGACTCAAATTCTTTTAAATGGTCTATTTGTATTTGCTAAGTATAACCAACCTATATTAATCAGTTCAGCTGCTAGTGCTGGTTCTACTTCTCCAGTAACACTCTGTGGAACCTTGATTCAAGCAAATATGGAAGTAATTTCTTCTATAGTAATAACTCAATTGATCAATCCTGGAACTCCTGTATTATATGGATCAACTAATACAATTATGGATCCTGTAACAGGCAATGTTGCCTATGGTTCAATAGAATTTGGGTTAATTTCAATTGGGGCTGCTCAGTTAGCTCATTTTTATAATATACCATCTAAAGGTTCAGGAGCGTTAACTGATTCAAAATGTTTTGATATCCAAAATGGTTTTGAAAGATTTAATACATTGGTATGTACCGCAAATGCTGGACATAATTTTATAACCTGTGCTGGAACTTATGAATCTACATTATCCGAAGCTTTAGAATTATTAGTTATCGACGATGAAATGGCTGGGATTATAAAACATGGACTTGATGGTATTAGAATAGATGAAGAAGCTCTCGCATTAGATGAAATTAAAAAAGTAGCGACTGAGGGCAAAAATTATCTTATGTTGAAGCATACTGCAAAAAATGTAAGAAAGGAAATATTTGTGCCGAAATTAGTAGATAGAAATAGAAGAGGAATATGGAATATAGCTGGATCAAAAGATATTATTAAAGTAGCAAGCAAAAAAGTTGAAAATATTCTAAAAACTCAAAAGGGTCCTGGTTTATCCCACCAAACAGAAAATGAGTTAAATAAGTATTTCAAAGTGGTTGCTAGTCGTACTTTGGATGACTATAGAAAATTGGAAGGTATAGACGATTCTAAAATCCCTTCAGAGATATCAGGGGTTAAAATTGAATAAATTAAGATATTTTTTCTTCCCTCAATCTTAAGAGCTCTTTTTCTTTCCCAATTTTAATGTTTTTCCTTTCTCCTAATTTAAGGAAGGGAGCAAGAAAGCCATACGTAAATATAAAGGCAAATGGGAATAAAGTAATCCAAAGAATTATACCGAGAATTCTAGTATTTATTAGCTTTCTTTTTTCATTTAGTATTTTAGGAATTCGATAATATATTAATTTCTTGTCACTGTTTTCTGCACTGACTAATCCCTTTCTGTTAAAACCTCTTTGATATTTGTTCTGTCTTAGAAGAGCTCTGAAATCTCTATAATTCCAAATAAACCAACCCACAAGGTATTGTTTGGCATTGAACGTTCTTATAGAGTAATCTAAAACGTATAATTGATACTCTTCGCTAAATTTAACTCTGTCTTTCAGATCTGCATGAAAGTTATATTTTGCTCCCGCACCAAATTCAGTATATATCCAAGGTTTATTAAACGCAGGAACTCGCATAATGTCTAAAAATAAACTTATTAACCGTGGACTCCCAACATACCAACCGAAATAAAAATTAATAGTTGCTACATCTGCAAACCTTCTTGTTAAATCACTAAAAAGTCGAAAAGAAACATACGTTACAATACGTGTATCATCTAATCTCCTTACCCAATTCATCAGATTCTTTATAAATCTTGAAACTTCTGGTCGTTCTATTGGAATTTCGTTAGCAACACTCCACCAAATAACTGATGGTCGATTAATATCTCTTTTAACAAGTTCTCGAAGCATCCTTGCAGCAAGTTTAAAAGTGTGACTGCTTTTGAAATCACAATATCCCCAAATTGGAATTTCTTCAAGGATCAACAAACCAAGTTTATCTGCTATATCTAACAAAGCCTCATCATGAGAATAGTGAGCTGTTCTAAGGGCATTAAAACCTAGAGATTTCATATCTCTAATATCTTTCTCACGTAATTCATAAGGAATAGTCCTCCCATATCCTACAATTTCTTCATGTAAGTTAGCTCCTTTTAAGATAATTTTTTTCTTATTCAAAAAGATATTCGTTCCCTTAATTTCAATTTGCCTCACTCCGAAATATGTTTCATATAAAATTTCATTATTTTTAGTAGGTAAATCGCTTAAAATTTTGAGATAATATAAATTGGGATTTTCTGGAGACCATAATTTAGGAAAATTCATAGTCAGTAAAAATCCTCCTGATCCAACTGTTTCAGAAATAGAGCCACTATATAATGTTTTTTGTTTCTTATCATCTAAAATGTGCCATTTTAATGCTAACCTACCAATAATTTTATAATTAATTTTTATTAGACAAGATTTTCTTGAATTTAATTTAGTTTTTATAATAACATCATCGATTCGATTCTTTCTTAAAATAAGCAGATCAACATTACGATAAATCCCTCCCCAATTGAACCAATCAAAAACTCTATCTGGGATTTGTCCTTTTCTTCTAATATTATCTGTTCTAACAACTAAAAGATTATTCTCTTTAATTAAAGAGGGATATATATTAAATTTAAATGGTGTAAATCCGCCTTCATGTTTACCCAGAAAACCACCATTCAACCATACTTCAGTTATATAATTACTCCCAGCAAATTTTAATTTATAATCAAAATCATCTGTAATTTTCGAGACATCAAAACTGAATTCATAATAGTGCCAAAAAACCCCCTCAAAAGCCTTATATCCTTTTAACATGTTAAAACTCTTAGGTATTTCTATATCTATAAGACTATCGCTGACCTTTTGAAAATTTTCGGGAAGAAACCATTGCTTTTCTAAACCTATATTATCTAAATCTGATTTACATTTCCAAAAACCGTTTAAAGAAATAGTTTTCATTTTACACTTTCGAGTAAATTAATTAAATTTTTTAGCAATTAGTAACTAATTTAAGAAAAAATGCAACTTTAATAAATTACACGATTCTTAGCATTGGATTCAATATAAAAAAGGATTTTAATAAAAAGTTTTCAATTTACAAAATTTTCAAACATAGATTATGGGTGATCCTTTAAATCATGAAATGGGACAGTTATACGCATGGAATATGCCTATTTTATTATTTATATCTTAAATTATCAAAAGGACGCTTAGATTATCAATACATCAGCATTAAATTTAAAATGTGATTAGACCAAGAATATTAACCTTCTATGATGTTTTTTCAACTAAGTTTAAATATAAGCTAAGAGAATTATATTTTAAATACAAATTTTATTTAAAACAACTTTAAACCAATAAAAGGAGGAATAAAAAATGGCTAAAAAAGCAGCAACCGCAGAAGCTCTTTTTGTAAAATCTAAAGTAAGAGAATATATAAAAGGGAAGGGATGCAACACAAGTGGAGACCTCATTGATGGTCCTGCACTTAATGATGCAATCACGTATATTTTAGATAAAGCAATTGGAAGAGCTAAGGCAAATGGCCGAAAAACGGTTCAAGAAAAAGATCTCTAATTGATTATTTAAAATAGGTTCAATTAATCAATTTTTTTTTAAAACTTATTCAATTTTCTTTTTTTTATCTTCTATTAAATTACAAAGTAAATTAAAAAATTTTTACGGTATATGAGTTTAAATCATAAAATTCTGAATTTGCATTTAATACACACACAACTTATCTGATAAATTAGAATAAAAAATTCAAAAAAAATCGCCTTATCCTAGTTTATACTTTTTCTTTACAACCAGAATTTTTTATTCTTTCTTCTTTGTTTCCTTTAAAGTTAGGTATTTTTAAGTTAGAATTTTTTAATTATTTTGAAACCCTATCAATTATAAAGAAGCCGACGGATATAATACTCCTTAACTTTTGTAAATCATCTTTTAACTTTTTTACACGCTGATATAGTCCAGAAACAGCTATAATTTCTAAGCATTTTTCAAACTCTAAGTGTATATGCAAAGTTGAAAGAATAATGTCGTGAAAATGGTGTTGAATATCATTTTTTAGTATTTCGTCAGTCTGCTGAATATTAGCATAAATTGGCTGAGAATCGTATTCATGGTCATGATGAGTGTGATCATGGTCAATATCATGAGTATTCTGATTAACTATTTCTGCTTCTTTAATCTCATGTTGATGCTTTGAATCGAAATGCTCATGTTTCATTATTATAGAAATACATCCTACAACATTCTCTGAAGTTAGAGAAAGATTTTCTTCACTAACCATAAATGATTGCATTGCTTTCCTAATACAATCTGATCTTGAAATTCCTAACTTATTCCTGAACGCCTCAAATTGTTCATATAATTCCTTAGGTAAAGATACAGTAAAACGCTTATACTCTTCCATTATCTATATTTTTCAGTTTAGAATAAGATTATAGATATAAGTCTAATTCTTATGAAAATATTAAGAAAAATAAATCTTTCGTAATTATTATGAAATTATCTTTTTTTGACGTTATAAGCAAGCAGTACTTTAAGTTATTTTTTTCTAAAATACAAGTATTTAAACTTCAGGATGTTTGACAATAAACGTGATTAAATATACAACAAATTGGAATCAACTTAATTTTAAAAAATTTTGAGTTCACTTGTGTAAATAATATTCTTAATTTAATAAAATAAATATATTCATTAAAAAAAAAGAAGGTAAGTAATTATTCCTATGGGGGATGAATACAGCGGTTTTAAGGAATTTAATATTAGATATTCTTTAGGAAGGATAAATTTTTAAATATAAAGTCTTCCTCCAATTAATTAGTAAAGAATTCTAAAATACCTATTATTTTTTGGAATTCTACTAAGGCAAAGGGTGAGACTTTTTCTTGAGTGAAGATAATTTTAATTTAAAAAGAACTAAGGATTCTTTAAACCGACAATTAGAACAAAAAATTAAAGAGCGTACAAAAGAACTTAGGGAATCAGAACAAAAGTTTAAAAATATATTTACTGATTCTCCAGTAGGAATGGAAATATATGATTCTAATGGGAAACTTATCGATATAAATCAAGCTTGTTTGGATCTATTCGGTGTCCTGGATGTCAATGAAGTATTAGGGATTGATCTTTTTAATGATCCTAACATTCCTAAAAAATCCTTTAAGAAATTAAAAAAAGGTGACATTATTCGATTTGAAACTCTTATTGATTTTAATTTAGTTAAAGATTTATATCAAACCAAAAAAACAGGTACAATATATATTGAAGTTATAATTACTCCTCTATTTCATAAAGAACTAAATTCAATAATTAATTATTTAGTACAAATCCAAGATATTACAGATCGAAAAATAGCAGAAAAAAAATTAGAGGAATCTGAGCGACAGTATCGTGCCACTATTAATTCATTAGGGGATCCAATGCATGTAATATCCGAGAATTATGAGATTATTCTGATGAACGATGCTTTAAAGCATTGGCTTAAAAAAATTGGACTTAAAACAGACATAATTGGAAAAACACCAATAGAATCTTGGCCATTTTTGACTGATAAGGTTATGGATGAATATCGCTCAGTCTTTAAGAATGGTGTGCCAATTGTGACTGTAGAAAGCTCAACTGTTTATAATAGAGAAATAATTACCGAAACCCGTAAAATTCCAATTTTTCAACAAGATAATATTATTCAAGTAATTACGATTATTCGCAATATAACTGAAAGTAAGGAAGCGGAACAAAAATTAATAGAATCTGAAGCGCGTTTTAGAAATATTTTTGAATCTATTCCTATGGGAATTTTCTTGTATAATCTTAATTCTAGAGAAGAACTTATTTTTAAAGGATTTAATCCGGCAGCAGAAAAAATTCTTAAAATTGATTGTAGTCAATTTATAGATAAAACTATTGAAGATGCTTTCCCTCCCCTAATCGAAACAGATGTCCCAGAACGGTATAGATCATTGGCTAAAGAAGAAGGTGTATGGAAATGGGATCAACTTGACTATGCTGATAATCAAATTAAGGGCGCATATGAAGTGGTTGCATTTCACTCATCACCTAACAAGATGGTCACCTCGTTTAACGATATTACAGAACGAATCGAATCAGAATTAAAATTAAAAGAATCTGAGGAAAAATTTAAAACTCTATTTAAACATATTCCAATTCCTACATATGTATGGAAAAAAGTCGATAATTCTATAATTTTAATCGATTATAATGACGCTGCTTATAAAAAAACAGAGGCTGGAGTTAAGAATTTATTAGGAATTAAAGCAGCTGAGTTATATAAAGAGAACCCAAACATTTTAGAATATTTATATCGATGTGCTGATGAAAAAGTTTTAATATCTAAAGAGATGAAATATCAACTCCATACTTCTAAAAAAGAAAGTTACCTAGATGCAACTTATACTTTTATTCCTCCAGATTTAATATTAGTACATCTTGAAGATATAACCGAGCGTAAGCAGGCTGAGAATGTGATTAGAAATGCCCTCGCAGATCTCGATACAATTTTTAATGCTGCTGGAGATGGAATGCGGGTGGTAGATAAGAATCACAATGTCCTTCGTGTAAATCATGCTTTTACTGTACTCACAGGTGTGAGCGAAACAGAGTTATTAGAGCAAAAGTGCTATGAACAATTTCCTCATCCAAAATGCCATACTCCACAATGTACAATTCAATGTATTTTAGCAGGAGAGGAACGTATCGACACTGAAGTGGTTAAAAAGCGCCAAGATGGTAGTGAAGTTACGTGTATTCTAGTAGCAACACCCTTTAGAAATGCTGATGGTGTATTGCTTGGTGTAGTAGAAACTTTCAAAGATATCTCTATACGAAAAAAGACGGAACTTTTATTGATAGAAAAAGAAAAATTTCTTTCAAATGTTTTTTCAAGCATTCAAGATGGTATTTGTATCATTAATAAAGATTATACTATTTTACGTACAAATCCTACAATGGAAAATTGGTATTCACATATGAGCCCCATTGTTGGCAAAAAATGTTATCAAGTGTATCAATATAGAACAGAACCATGTGAAGATTGCCTTTGTGCTAAAATATATGAAACTTGTGAACCTATTTTAAAAGTAATTCCAAGAAAAGGACACAAAGGAGAAGAGCTTGGAATTTTAGAGGTTTATGTTTTTCCCCTACTTGATCAAGAGACAGGCATTGTAAATGGGGTAATTGAATATATTCGTGATGTTTCAGAACATTACACTGCTGAACAAAAATTGAAAGAATCTGAAGCAAAATATCGTAACATATTAGAAACCATAAGAGAAGGGTATTTTGAAATAGATTTAAATGGAAATTTCACATTTTTTAATGATGCATTTTGTGAGATCTTAAAATTCCCAAAAGAGGAATTTATCGGACATAATTATACCGACTTTATTAGCATAAAAAATTTAGAAGATGTTTATAAAATGTTTAATAGTTTTTTTAAAACCAAGATTCCTCAAAGCAGTATTGAATTTAAGATCAAATCTACGAATGGAAATATTATGTTTGTTGAATCTTCAGCTTATTTGAGATATGATTCAGATGGACATAAGATCGGTTTTTATGGTTTAATTAGGGATATAACAGAAAAAAAGAAAGCAGAAGAAATGATTAAACAAGAAATTGAAAAACTAAAAGAACTCGATCGGATTAAAACAGAATTTGTTTATAGAACATCGCATGAATTGAAAACCCCGTTGGTTTCTATATCTAGTGCATCTCAACTTTTATTGGATAACTCTAAAGAAAAAATTGATAATAAAACCAAAACATTACTACAAATAATTTATAAGGGAGGGGAAAGGTTAGAATTATTAATTGAAAATTTATTGGATGTTTCTCGTATCGAATCTAGAAAATTGGAATTGAAGAAAGAAAAAAATGATATAGTTAAAATAATATTAGAATGTATTGATGAATTAAAGTATGCTGCAAAAGCCAGAAATTTAAAAATAACCCATGAACTTAATGGAGATTTTAATATAAAAATTGACTCTTTTAGAATTAGACAGGTAATATTGAATATTTTATGGAATGCTATAAAAAATACACTTCCTAATGGGATCATCTCAATCTCTTTAGAAATACAAAAAAATTTTGTTGATATTAAAATAAAAGATACTGGAGTGGGATTTACTCAAAAAGAAAAGACAAAAATCTTTGAAAAGTTCGGAAAGATCGAAAGATATGGAAAAGGAATGGATATAGATACTGAAGGATCAGGATTAGGATTATATATTTCAAAAGAAATTGTAATTGCTCATAAAGGAACAATTTGGGTTGAATCTAAAGGAAGAAATAAAGGATCGACATTCATTGTTAGGCTACCAACAAAAAATTAAGATAATCTCAAATATTAAACTACAGAGGATTTTATAAATAATCAAATAGAATATTAAATTTTGGAAATTTAAAAGGTTTCAAGAGAAAACCTTCTGCGCCTGTATCTCCTATTTTTTTACGCACTTCTGATTCTGGCATTGCCGTTATGTAAAAAATTGGAATTTCTTTGAATTTCTCATCAGATTTAATTTTTCTACAGAGTTGGTATCCATTTATGTCAGGTAAAATAATATCTAATAGAATCATTTTTGGAATAGATCTATTTAATTCTTCTAAACCCTTGACTCCAGTTGGCGCTCCTAGACATGAATACCCTTTAGATTCAAAAAAATTTGTTAAAACTGTAATTGTTGCTATATCATCTTCAATAATTAATATGTCATATTGAGGACTTTCAGGTTTTACATTACTTATAAGTTCATCTATTTTTTTTTCAAGAATTAAGCTTTGAGAATAAATTTCTTTTATTTTTGATAAAATACTTGGTTTCAAACTGCTTGATTCATTTTCAATTATTAAGTGTGAAAAACCTTCTATTACAGTTAGTGGTTCTTTTAAATCGTGAGAGACTTTTGAACCGTTACTTAATAGATGTCCTTTTGATTGAAATTCTATATAAAAATTAACTGCTTTTCTAATCAACTTAGAAATAGTAGGAAAATCATTCTCATCCGCAAATTTCTCCCAATTAGATTTTGTATTCTCAGAAACTAAAATGCCTATCCCTTTTTTATCTTTACCGTAAATTTCTTCCCCTCTTTTCCATTTTTTAAATCCTTCAGTTATAACTCCCCTCCAGATAGCCTTCTTACCAGTTTCTTCTTCATACCTAATCATATCCTTTTTAATTTCTTTAGTCAAATTCTTGTCTTCAATAATAACTATCACCAATTACAATTCAATTTAAACTAATTATTAATAAAAAATTATATATGAATAATTAAGAAATTTATTGTATATATAGAAAAATAATCACAAATTTTTCGATTTAATTTCGAAATATTGTATACTTTCAATTTTTATAATTTTTCTAAGATGCTGTATTTTTAATAAATTTATATTTTTATTTCTTTTTCAAATAACTCTTTTATTTGTATTCCAATTCTTCTTAATAAATCTATTCTTATTTGTTCTATATCTTTTTCTGGTGTTGAATATTTTTTCTTTAAAAACTTAATTTTATCCTCTAGATTATCAAAGATCCATGATATTTTTGTCCCTTCTCCAAACTCATAGAAGTCTTTTTTTACACTTTTTATAATTCTTTTAATTATTTTCGCATTCATAATTTGCTTAATATTTAGAAGACTTGAATTGTATTTATCATAATATGCTAAAAGTATAAAATTTCTCTCATAATTCATTATATTGATACTTTTAAGAATAAATTCTCCATTGATTGAAGATACTTTAAAATATTCTAATTCTTGCAAATGTAAACTTTTAATAGCCCTTAATACCGCCGTAGAGATTAATGAAAACATTGCTCCTATAGCGATTATATCTAATTGAGCATTGGAATATTCTGAAATTAACATTCCTTTTTCATCTATTAGAAAGCAGGATTCAAAACTACCATCATCTGATAATTTTTTCATTAAATCTTGTAAAATTTCAACTTTTCCGCTTTTTTCTTCCTCTACCTCAGCATCAAATTCTTCATAATCTGTTTTTATAATAGATTCTTTTCTGTTTAACTCATCTAATTTTATTTCTACATCTGATTTTTCAATATGAAATTCTAACTTATCTTTTTCAAAATCTATTTTTTCTTTCTCCAGTTCAAATTTACTTTTTTCTAAAGAACTGTGGAATTTCTCCAAATCTTTTTCTCTTTTTTCTAGTTCAATATTTTTTTCTT
>JBHLJZ010000022.1:0-40812 GCA_048887165.1 Candidatus Hodarchaeota archaeon
TGCCAGGACAAATTTGGAAATCAGCCATGGCCAGACGGATGCAGTATAATTGTAAAACCTTCTGATTTGTATTGAGAAGATTTATAAGTTTTATTTCTTTAATTTTATTTATGAAAAAGAGAGGTCAAATGAAATTATCTTTTGGAATTCAAATAGAAAATGGAACTATTACTGGTTTTGGATTGTTCAATTGTAATTTAGATACACTTCCAGAATCTTTTTCTGGTTTAAAATCCCTTAAGAAATTAACATTAAGATGCAATCCTTTAACATTTATTCCAAAATGCTTAACTGATTTAAAGAATCTTGAAGAATTAGACTTAGCTTTAACAAATTTAGCATCAATTCCTCCATCAATTCAAAATTTAACGAGTTTAAGAGAAATAAATTTAGAAAATAATCACTTAACAGTATTACCAGAAGAAATTGGTGATTTAAGACTTTTAGAAAAAATTAATTTGGAAAATAATCCAATAGTATCATTACCCAATACTTTATGTAATTTAGAATCCCTCAGAGAGCTATATTTAGAAGCTCCTGCTATATTTTATAAGGGTAATTTAAAAAGATTACCGAAAAATTTTGGAGATTTGAAGAATTTAGAAATATTAGATTTAAGTTCCTGTGAATTAAAGCAACTTCCTTTATCAATTGGGAATTTAATATCTCTTAAAGTATTGGATCTTTATAATAATAATCTTTCTTCCTTACCAGATTCAATTGGGAATTTAAAATTACTTGAATATCTAAATTTAGAGAATAATAATATAAATTCCTTGCCTGATTCTGTAGGGGATTTAGTTAATCTAAAAAAAATAAAATTAAGCAATAATCTTCTTCAAAAAAAAGGTTCTGAAAAATTTAAAGCATTAGCATTCAAATCTAAAGGTACAAGATATGAACGATTAATGAGAATCTCTGAAACACTGAAACTTGAAGAATCGTTAGAATACAAAAGGGAAGATTTATTATTGAGAAAAAGATTTAACGCTATTAAACCTTTTATCTATGCAGGTTTGGTTGCTTTAGTTGGTTTATTAACTTTTATTAATATAAGATTCGATTTCCAATCAGTACATTTGATTTTATGGTTCCTTTTTGGTGGATCATTGGCTATAAATATATTGATTGGAACATGTATTATAGCTACAATTTCAAAATATTTCAAAATCTCTGTAAGAGTGTATAAACGTAAAATCTATAAATTGTTTGATATTTTTATTATAATTTATCTCATTTGGTCGATTAGAGCCGCAGTTAAGATAGCATTATCAGTTGAACTTCTGCCTACTGTGAATATATTTTTTGATTTCACGATTCCAGATTGGCTGATTAATGTGTGGGTATATATAGGTTATAATATTAATTTAACATTTTTAGAAAATATTGATTTATTTTTTAGTCATTTTTATTTTAAAATATTTAGCACGGCTCTTGTATTTTGGGCTCTGTATAGAAATGGATTAGGAAATATTAGAAAAACTGCTTTTGAGGAACAAAAATATAAGAATTACTGGTTTTTTTTAATTATCGGATTGTTTGGAGCCTTCTCATTAGCTATAATGAACTATAGTAATCTAGAACCCTATCTTAGTATTGGATATGATTGTGGAGTAATCTTGGGGGGATGGTTATTTATTTGGGATATAAATAAAACATATCGACCTTATTTCTATTGTTTTGCTATTCTAGTAATTAGTGGAATGATAAGCATATGGATTTTATCTATGGTGGATATAGTTTATTCCGTAGTATTGAGTATAATATTAATAATGTTATACTTCATTCTAAGGAGAGCACAGATAAAAAAGGCGTCTCTTTTCATATATTGACATTTTATATATCATAGAATATTTGAAAAAGTATTTTACATAGTCTTGATTATTAATTTTATGGAATTTTCAAAGCCAATCACTAAGATCATCGAAGAGCGAACATCATGGAGAACCTATAATGATCAATCTCTTGATAATAAGATGCGGAATAAAATAATTCAAATTTTAAAGTTAGAGGGAATAAATAGTCCCTTTAAAAATTATGCAGGAAACTGTCGTTTTGAACTAGTTAATGTCCCCGAGTTTGATCCGCATGAAAGAAGAAAAATTGGAACTTATGGAATGATAGCAGGAGCCCAAGAGTTTATCGTTGGAGTTTGTGACAAAACCAAGAATGACTTTGGACGGGAAAATTATGGATACCTTTTGGAACTAATAATATTGGCGGCCACTGATATGGGTTTAGGAACATGTTGGTTAGGAGGTTTTTTCAATCGTGATCTCTTCTCTTCTAAAGTTAATTGTGGTTCAAATGAAGAGATTCCGGCCATCACTCCCATTGGGTATCCCAAAGACAGAAGGTTCAAAGAGAAGTTAATACGTAGAGCTGTAAAAGCAAAGAGCCGTCGATCATGGGAAAATTTATTCTTCCAAAATAATTTCAATACTCCAATAAATAAACAGGAAATTGGTAGATATGCTACCCTACTTGAGATGGTTCGGTTAGGTCCTTCTGCTGGCAATAGACAACCATGGCGAATCATAAAAGAAGAGAATAACAATGTTTTTCACTTTTATGTTGCCAATCCCGAAGGGAAAATAGGTAGTATGTATAGAAAATTCGTTCCACTTGATATTGGTATTGCTGTTTGTCATTTTGATTTATGTGCTTCACAATTCGATATTGGGGGAAAATGGGTGTTCAAACAACCTATGATTGATAGAGCAGAAGGTATGAAATATATAATTTCTTGGACTGAAACTTGAATATATAAAATAAAGAAACTCCATTTAAGAAAGGTTTCATTCCTTTTTTAAATCAATGTATTCGCCATCCATAATTTGAGCCATATATCTTCTTCCTTTAATAATCCACATGATTTTATGACCTTCTCGAGCTTTTTTTCCCCATTCTGACTTTTTTTTCCAGTTTTGTTCGATAAATCTATATCCAAATAAGTCGAGATATTTAATACCACTTGAAAATTTTTTGATAGGATATTCAATATCGTCTATTACAACATTTTTCTCTCGTTCAAATATTGCGTTATATATTTTTAATCCTTTTTCTTTTAAATCTTCCAAATTTATCATCTCAAATATTATATT
The DNA here is from genome assembly GCA_048887165.1 of Candidatus Hodarchaeota archaeon. GTDB lineage: Archaea > Asgardarchaeota > Lokiarchaeia > Sigyniarchaeales > SOKP01 > SOKP01. Next base: position 3,105 of record JBHLJZ010000022.1, read on the forward strand.
TTTTATAATCTTAATATTTCTAACTTTTCAATTGATTTTGGAATTTTTTCTATGATATTCCCTCTTAAATCTAAAATCTTTAACAATTTAAGCTGATTTATACATAAAGGTATTTTTTTAATATTTTGGTTGATGAAATAAAGTTCTTCAAGATTATTTAATTTACATATCTGTCTGGGTAATATTCCAATTTTAGGTTTATCAGAATTTTTTATAAAAATTCCCACGATAAATCCGTTTATACCAAGAGAAAAATAGTGACCATAGGTGTGAGTAACTTGAATAAATCTATCTGTTTTTATAATTTCATGACCACTTAAAATTTCTAATAATACTAAAAGGGGTGCTTCTGAAGGTAAAACTCCTTGTTTTACGTATTTATTAGTATTTATTTCTTTTTTAGAAAACTCGAAAACCCATTCTGGTAGGTTATCTAATTCATTATCACTTAAATTAAGGTATTTCAATCCCTGAAGATGAGTAAAAAGATCAGGTAAGTTCTCAAGTTTACATCGATTAATTCTTAAAAATTCTAAATTTGAAAGCATAGATATTGATTTAGGTATTTCTTCAAGGTCAGTTAAAGCCAATCCTGTAATATGTCCGTTTTTAGTACTTTTAATTCTTCCCAGACCTTTAAATCCGATTTCAGTATTCTCCTTTATAAGTTCTTTTTGGTGAGCTTCTTTCACTTTGAATTTATTTAAAAAATTTTTAAATTCTTTTCTAAATCTTAGGTATTCAATAAAATCAATATCTAAAATGAATTTAGCATCTTCCAAATTTAACTTATAAAGATTTTTTACTCTATCATGAGTTTTTTTTCTTATTTCTATATAATTTTTATTTTCAACTTCTAACAAATCTAAGAGTCGTTTAAAAAAATAAATCGAATTTTCATTTTCAATGGCCCATAAAATTGGAGAATTCTCTTGATCAGGAAAATTAGATATAATTACTCTCGCAGCTGAATATCGAACTAAAGGTGATTCATCCGAGATAAGTCCTTTTTCAAGGAGTTCAAATATTCTTTCGCTTTTAATAGATAAATCTCCAATTAAATCAATACCGCTAGCTCTTATTTCATCGTTATCACTTTCATTTATAAGTGACTCAAGCAATTTTGAAGCAGCTTGTTTATCAACTTTATTGGCGCTAAGATCTTCACGTATCTTTTTTAAAGTTAACAGATCACTCATTATGATAATATAAGATATAATTCATTCTATACTTTCCTTTACAATTTCATGGTGACAAAAAGAAATAGATCTATTAGAATGCGCTATAAGTCTTATATTTTTTGATATCTCAACAAAAGAAGCCAAAATCACTATATCTTCTCCTTTTCCTTCTAACCTAACATTCTCACTTATATAGCAATTATCAGAAATAATTACATTTTCAATATTTGTACTTTTAGAAATATAACTTTCATTATAAATAAGAGTATTCTTGATTTGTGAATTAGAATCTATATATACATTGTCACCGATTACTACATTCGGACCAATTGCACACTCTTTACGGATTATCACATTTTCGCCAATTGTACAAGGAGGAATTATTTTTGTTGAAACATCAACATCTGCAGAATTGTCAATTAGATTACTCCTCTTTACTTTCAAATTCTTCAGAATATCTTTCATTAGTAATATATTTCCTTGTAATAAATCGTAGGGCTTACCTATATCCATCCAAATACCTTTTACTGAATAATGATATAATTTCATCTCACTGGCTACTTTTGGAAAAACTTCCCTCTCAATTGAAACTTTCTTATTTGATGGGATGTATGAAAATATTTCAGGTTCTAAAATATAAACACCTGCATTTATTGGCATTGAAATATATTTACCTCCTGGAGGTTTATACTCATCCTTTTCAAGAAATTGTAGCAATTGGTTAGTTTCTTCATCTGTTATCAAAACGCCATACCTAGAAGGGTCTTCAACCATTTTACTTGCAATCGTGCCTATACCTCCATGTTCTTCATGAAATTTTAGCATATCGGTAAAATTAAAGTTTAAGATAACATCACCGTTTAACATAAAGAAATTATCATCTTTAAGATAAGATTCAGCTAATTTTATAGCACCAGCAGTCCCCATTGGATGCTTTTCATTTGTATAATGAATTTTAACACCTAATTTCTGTCCATCTTTAAAATAATCCTGTATTTCTTTTGCCATAACGCTAACTGCTAATATAATTTCTCTTACTCCAGCAGATTTCAATAACAGCATCTGATGCTCGATTACCGGTCTATTTACGATTGGGATTAATGTTTTAGGAGTAGTACAAGTTAGAGGTCTTAGCCTTGTTCCCCATCCACCTGATAAGATTATTCCTTTCGTCATATTACAAGATCTCTTAAAAATAAGCTTTTCCTTAAATTACCAAGTTCTAATAAAAAAATTAAAATTTACATTAAAATTTATTTCATAACTAAAAAATTTTTTTTGAACTTTCGAATATAAATAAAAATAAAAATATAGAAAAAATTAGTTGTTTTATTTCTTATAAAGTGGATCTGCTTCTTGGAGTATCCTTCTTTGTACTTTTCCCATTACACTTTTAGGAACCTCGTCGATAAATTCAAGAAATTTCGGAACTTTCCAATGAGTCATATTTTCTTTAGCCCAAGATAAGATTTCTTCTTCTGTTACCTTACCAATGTACTCTGGTTTTAATGAAACCCACGCTTTAGCAATTTCTCCTACCTTTCCTTCAGGATCAGGTAATCCTGCGACTGCAGCTTCGTCTACTGCTTCATTTCTCATTAACATGGTCTCAACTTCAGTTGGGAAAACTGAATGTCCAGCTACTTTAATTAATTGTTTCTTCCTATCACGTAGTGCAACAGTACCATCTTCGTTCATAAATCCAATATCTCCAGTACGGAGCCATAATCTCCCATCCCACTTCTGTATTGTTTCCTTGGTTTCTTCTGGCTGATTTAAATATCCCTTCATTACTTGTGGGCCACAAATGCATAGTTCTCCAGTATAATCTTCTCCGTATTTAGATCCTGGTAAGCCATTTGCAATAGGTCCATCTTCTAAATTTGGAGCCGCGGCATCCCAGATACCCCAATCTGTTCCAGGAAGAGGCATACCAATAGTTCCAATGGGGCTTTCACCAAATAAATTTCCAGCACTCACAACTGGACTTGCTTCGGAGAGACCATACCCCTCTACGATTTTCCCACCTGTATTTTTTTCAAATGCATCTCTTACAGGTGCATGTAAAGGGCCAGCACCAGAAATATTTAATTTCATCTTACCCATTAAATTAGGAAATTTATTTAGATGGGGGAAATCAGCAATTCTCTTAAAGAGAATTTCCGCACCTGTGTATGCAAGACCATTTGGCGCAGGTATTTTATCGATTTCTTTAAGAAACTCCTCTGTTGGAGGAGGTCTAGGAAATAGCATCATCCAGCCTCCCATACCTATACCTACATTCATTACAGCAGTCATTGCAAATGAATGAAACAAAGGTAATGCACCAATATCACCCATTTGAGTCTCTCCGCCAAGAATTGTAACACATTGCTTCACATTTGAAATAAGATTCATATGGGTTAAAACTGTCGCTTTGGGCACACCTGTTGTTCCACCTGTCATAATATATGTAGCAGGATGAGTCGTCGGATCAAAACTTACGCTAGGAAGATTTGGTTCAGTTTCAAGTAAATCAACGAACTTGTAAGAAGGGGTAAAATCGACCTTTCCTTTTGGAATTTTACCTATAAGCTTTCCTAAGACTTTTTTAAAACCTAAACCAAAAGCTAAGTCTGCTACATTGGTATAGATAACAAATTCAATTTTTGTTTTATCTATTATTGGTTTTGCTAGCTCTCCATAAAGTGAATCTAATGTTATAAGGACTTTTGCTTCTGTAATTTCGAGGTGATGAAGAACTTCAAGAGGTTTATAAGTTGGATTAATACCTGTGGGAATTGCTCCTAATTTTGCACATGCGTAAAAAGCAATTACATATTGAAAACAATTAGGTAAAAGAAATGCTACCACATCATCCTTCTTAACACCAAGATTATTTAGCGCTGTGCCAAATGAATCTATTACTTTTCCAGACTCTTCATAAGTCATCCATGTTTCTAAGAACCACATCATATTGTCATTTGCATATTTCTTCCTTTGTTCTTCGAAGAATTCTCCAAGGCTTATTTCAGGAAATTGTATGTTAAAAGGTACTCCTTTGGGCCACCATTTATGAAACCACGCTTTTTTTTCATCAACTTGCCATTTTGCCATTATAAAACACTTATAAATATCTTTTTTTAATTGAATTTAACTTTTAAACAATAATCTTAATTGATTTTTATTTATAAAGTTTTTATTAATAAATTTGAGATTTTTCAATCTCAAGATTTAATTACTTGAATTTAAAAGAATTAATGAAAATTTCCAGATTCTCTAAATATCATCAGTTACTTTCTGTGAAAAAAAGAAGATACCTGGTTTAATCCCCTTTTTTTCAGCAATTTTATAAAATAATAATTGAAGAATTACGATTTCAATTATAGGAGCTAAATAAGGGTCTTCGATTTTATGTTTATATTTAATTAATTTAGGGTTTTCATGCAACTTATCCAATTCTTCATCAAAATTTTGGTTAGTAATATGCAATATCTTATCACATTTCCATTGATTTATAAGATTATTTATAAATTTTGAATTTAATTGAAGATTCTTTTGATCTGAAGTAAGAAGAATTATTTTTGATGAGTCATTTAGACATTCAATACCTCCATGTCGAAATGTAGAAATCGAATTTGCTTCTGAATAAGCTTTAACAATTTCTTTAAAATTTAGTGCTGCTTGATAGGCTGTAGTTAAAGACGAACCTCTAGCAAGAATTTCAATAAAATCAATCTTATCTCCAAATTTATTTAAGAGATCTTTCCATATTTTATTGATATTTTTCTGATCATTGAGGAGAACTTCTAACTCAGTCATTAGTTCTTCAACTTTTTGAGATTCTTCTTCGTTAGTAAAAAATTCGCCAATTATAGTCTTCGCCATTACATATAAAATTAATAGAGTACAAATATAGCTTTTTGAAGTGACTGAGACTTCCTCATCAAAATTCATAAGAATTTGTAGTTCAGTCATGTAGGCTAAATAGCTATCTGGATTATTAGTGATACCAACAGTTAATGGTTTGAATTCCATTGGTATCGAATTAATTTCTCTTAAAAGCTCTCTAATCTCTCCTGATTCTCCTGACTGAGATATAATGATAATTCCTGAATCTTTAAAACAATTTTTTTTAACTTTTGGAAAGGTGTTAAATAGAAATTCTCCAGCTTCTCGCATCTCTACGGCAATACCATATTGATTTAGAATATAATAAGGTAAATAACCACTTATAAAGCTAGAACCCATCCCAGTAAAAATCAATTTAGTAATACCCCCCTTCTTTATGAAGTCCTTCAAAATAAGAAATTGCTTTTTACCTTGATTAACAATATATTCAAATGTGTCTCTAAGAGCCTTTGGTTGAGATTTAATCTCTCCTAAGAAATCATTCATAATTAATAATAAAAAAAAATATAAAATAAAATTAATTTAATCAATTCAGATTTAATAAGAAATGAGTGTGAAAATTATTGCCTTGTATTCATGGTCTAGATGAAAACAATTGCCCAACATGTCGTATTGCTAGATCTACTATTCCTGTAGAAGAATTAAATGTAAAAAGTTTAAATGTTGAAGACATTAAACCAGAAAATGCATTTTTTAAGCAACATAGGGTTCAGAAAAATGATTTTGAAAATGAAATCTCTTACAAGAGAAATCAATTAAAACCGAATTTAATCCAAAATATCCCAAATCCAACTTTACTGAATATTGTTCCTAATTTTGAAAATAAATTGTACCAAGAAAGATTAAATGAGCTAAAGCTAACAAGATTAGATAATTTTGGGATAAGTAAAAGAATTAAACTAGATAACCCTAATTTGAAGCTAAAAGAAGACGAATAAGTAAAATCCTATTTCTGATAACTTCAAGATTAGATTTTATAAATCAAGTAACAATTATAAGATTTGAAATCATTAATATTAATCAATATTAATTTGTATTCTTAATAATTTAAGGTGAGAATTTTGGAAGCTCAGATGGAAATTTTTTGGTTGGGACATGCTTGTTTTAAAATTAAGATGTTTAGTGGAAGAATAATTTACTTGGATCCATATCAACTTAAAAAGGAAGAAGAAAAAGCAGATATAATAGTCTCTTCTCACACACATGGAGATCATTTTTCTGAATCTGATATTAAAAAGATTTGGCGAGAAGATACAATTTTAATTGGACCAGAAAGTATTTCTGATAGCTTAAAGAAATTTCACGGAGAACCAATTAAAATTGGACATAGCTTTGATTATAAAGATTTATCAATACAATTAGTTCCTGCATACACTTTCAAAAAGGTAACACATCCTAAAGGAAATGGTTGGGCAGGTACGATAATTGAATCTGCTGGAAAAAGTGTTTATCATGCTGGAGATACAGAAAGAATTCCTGAAATGAAGGAATTAGCTAAAAGAAATATAACTGTTGCTTTATTACCTTGTGGAGGTACTTATACAATGGATTTCGAAGAGGCAACCGATGCAGCTCTTGACATAAAACCTGAAATTGTAATTCCAATGCATAATTGGGGAAAAAGTCTAAAAAAATTTGAGGAATTAATGGCGAAAAAAGATCCAACCATAAAAGTAGAAATTTTAGAAAACAGATCCTTAAAAATCTAACTTATTTAAGGCATTTCAAAATAATCAATATTCTTTACTTTATTTTTTTATAATTTTTCTATAACATAAGGTTTTAAAAACAGAATTTTAAGATCAATATATAGTCTAAATGATAAAATTGAAAAATTAATTATTATATGGTGTGTTTTGATGGAAATCGATGATAGCTTAAAGAATGATACTTCTGTTGCTTATATTTCTATGGAAATAGGTATGGACAGTAATATTCCAACATATTCAGGAGGTTTAGGAGTTTTATCAGGGGATACTGTTAGATCTGCTGCGGATCTTGAAATTCCAATGGTTGCTGTATGCCTCTGTTATAGTTCTGGATACTTTTATCAGTTATTTAATGAAACTGGAGAGCAGAAGGAAAAGGAAGTAGAATGGAATTTTTATTATGAATTTGATAAAGTAGAAAAACCTATTACAATAAAAATCGAAAATAAAGATGTCTTAGTTTCTGCTTGGCTTTATAGAGTTATTGGGCAATCAGGTCATATTCTGCCAATCTACCTATTAACCACAGATTTAGAAGACAATGAAGAATGGATGAAAAAAATGACAGGTTCTTTATATGATTCAACTAGTAGATGGAACCGAATAGTACAAGAAATGATTTTAGGAATAGGAGGAGTTAAACTTCTAAATTCGCTTGGATATAATAACATAAAAACATATCACCTAAATGAAGGTCATGGATCTTTTGCTACAGTTGAATTATATAATATGTTCAAAGGTGATATTAACAAAATTAAAGAAAGAGTAGTTTTTACAACACATACTCCAGTTCCCGCAGGTCATGACAGATTTGATCAAAATCTGGTTGATAAAGTTTTTGTAAGTACGATGCCAAAAGAAATTAAAAAACGTGCGGAAGATAATGGGCAATTTAATATGACATATCTAGGAATGAGCCTTTCAAGATATAGAAATGGTGTAGCAAAAAAACATGGTGAAATTTCAAAAAAAATGTTTCCACAATATGAAGTAGATTATATAACTAATGGAATTCATTTACCTTTCTGGGTTTCGAAACCAATCAGGAAAATCCTTGAAAGAAAATGGCCAAATTGGAAGGCTAATCCTTCGGTGCTTCAAAATGCTATAGAATTAGATGATTTGGATCTCTTTGATGCACACATTGAAAATAAATTTAATTTGATTAATTATCAAAAAGGTCATAGTTGGAATTTATTAGATGAAGAATTGATAACTATAGGGTTTGCTCGACGGTTTGCAACCTATAAAAGAGCTATATTAATATTCCATGATGTTGATAGATTAGGTAAAATTTGTAAAGGAAAAGTACAATTTATTTTTGCGGGAAAAGCACATCCTAAAGACCAAATGGGAAAGGATTATATTAAAAAAATCTACGAAGCAGGCGAATACCTATATGATAATTATGGCGTTAAAGTTGTTTTAATGGAAAATTATAATATGGATTTATCTCATATGTTAGTCAGTGGAGTGGATGTATGGCTTAATAATCCTGAAAGATATCGTGAAGCTAGTGGTACAAGCGGGATTAAGGCAGCTTTAAATGGAGTTTTAAATCTGAGTGTGCAAGATGGTTGGTGGTTAGAAGGATACAAGATGAATCCTTCAGCTGGATGGGCAATTGGACCAGATGACTCTAATCCTAACGATCCCGGTGTTTCAAATAATTGGGAAATAGATGCGAATGCTATTTATGAGATTTTAGAGGATAAGATAATACCAACTTACATGAATCATGACGAATGGTTATTTAAAAGTAAAAATGCTATCTCACTAGCAGCTTTTTTTAATACTCATCGGATGGTTGAAGAGTATGCTGAAAAAGCGTATAAATTAAAAAGACAAAAACCTTGGAAATTTACTGAATAGTAATAGAGAATAATAATTTTCTATTTCTTTATTAATTAAAGTCCTAAGAAGTGTATTTTAAGAAATTTAATCACAATTAAAAAGCTCAAAAGGGCGAATTTTTACGTAATCATCAAATACTTTTTGTTTAATGTAATCCTCAAAAGTCTGAGATAAAATATCTTCAAGAATCTCTACACCACATCTTAACCCATCCATATCTTGTGAAAGTAGCATTAAATATTTCGAATTTGTTTCAAGATAAAAACATCCTTTAGATAAATTTAAATCAGCATGTTTTTCTATAATAGTATTTGCCTTTTTGATAGTTTCGTTATTTGTGAATAATATCAGCAAATACTTCTTGGTAAATTCTTCTTTTAAAAAAGAGTCTCTTATACCTGAAGCTACAAGTGAGTTTCCAGTAAATTTTTTTAGGAGGTATTGTAATCGATTCAACTCTTTTCTAAATTTATTTTTATTATGAAAAAAGTTAAATTCATTACTCAGTTTTAATGGTTCACCGTCTTTATAGATGATTTTACTAGGTTTTTTAGAGAATTCATACTTTTCTATATACTTTGACATAGTAAATTTTTTCTCTGCTCCTTTATTTTAGTCAATAAATCATTTAATAAGTAATTGATGAAGATAAATTCGAATTTTATAAAAGTTTCTTGGTTATACTTTGTAAAATACTAAAAAAATTTAATTAACAATGAAATTAGGGTCTTTAAATTTAAAAAATAATCTTCTATTAGCACCATTACAGGAGGTTACTACAGCCCCATATAGAAGATTTTGCAGAAACTTTTGTAATATTGGATTAGTTTGTGTTCCCATGATTTATACAAAAAGAATTCAAACAAATCCTGAGTCCATATTGTTTGATTTACATAAGATTGAAAAGGAAAGACCTATTAGTGTTCAACTGATCGGAGCAGATCCTAATGCTTTAAAGAACTCTATTGACTTCCTCGAAAGCTATAAATTTGATGTACTAGATATCAATGCTGGCTGTCCTTCAAAGAGAGCTATTAAAGCTAAAGAGGGAGGGTATCTATTAAATGATTTAATAAAATTAAACCAGTTAATTAAAGTCGCAACAAAATATTCTTCACGTCCTGTATCACTAAAAATCCGTATTGGTGTTGAAAAGCCTAATAATATTAAAGATATGGCTAATTTAATTAACAAATCAGGGCTTGAGTTCCTAATAGTACATGGAAGAACAGTAAAAGATCGATTTAACAATTCGCAGCTTCATTTAAAATATATTAAACAATTAAAGGAAAGAGTTTCAATACCAATTATTGGAAATGGTGATATTTATGATCAAGATTCCGCAAAAGAATTTTTGGATAATACAAATGTAGATGCTTTAATGATTGGAAGAGGAAGTATGGGAAATCCGGAAATATTTAATCAGATTGATGTTTATCTCAATAAAGGTGTTAAAACTAAAAATAAGAATAATGTTAGGAATCTGAAAAAATATATTGAATTATATGAAAAAATATTTGATGAATTTATTGAAGGAAATAGATTCTTACGTTTATCATCAGTTGAATACAAATTTATCGAATTAAAGAGGAATTCTATTTGGTTGACCAAAGATATTAGAGATTCATCGATTATAAGAACTAGAATATCTAAGACAAAGACACTAAATGAATTAAAAAAAGAATTACAAAATATATATTCTAACTTCTAAATTTAATCTAATCAGTTATTCTCTATATCTCTTAAGTAACTCTTTAGGAGTAAAAAAACCATCTTCCGTAATAATGCCTGTTACTAATCTAAAAGGAGTTATATCAAAGGCATAATTTAAGCAATCAACGCCATCAGGCACAATTTGAACTTTTCCTAATACATTACTTACTTCACTAGCATCTCTTTTTTCAATGATTACATCATCAACAGTTTCATTAAGAGATAAGGTAGAAGTAGGTGCAGCTACATAAAAAGGAATGTTATTATCACTTGCAGCTAAAGCTACCAGATATGTTCCAATTTTATTAAAAACTGCATCGGAAGTCACTCTATCTGTTCCAACAATTACTTTATCAATTTTTTTTAATCGCATTAATAATCCTGATGATGTATCAGAAATTACATTTACAGGAATTTTATCATACTGTAATTCATATGCAGTTAATCTTGCACCTTGTAGTCTCGGTCTAGTTTCATCGGCAATAACGCTAATTTGCTTTCCTTGTTCTATCGCTGATCTAACAGGAGCTAATGCCGTACCATATTGAACAGTAGCAAGAGAACCTGCATTACAATGAGTTAAAACAACATCTCCATCATTTAAGAGTATCGCTCCATGTTTACCAATATTCTTATTAACGGTAACATCCTCTTGAGCCATAATTTGAGCTTCTTCAATAACGAGATCTGATATATTTAATGGATTATCTGGATAAGTGCTAATAATTTTCCAAATCCTATCTACAGCCCAAAATAAGTTAGAAGCAGTTGGTCTTGTGTTTCGAATGATATTTGCTGCGTTTTCCATGTTTTCTAAGAATTTATCCTTAGGTAGTTCCTTATATTCAATAGTAGCAAGTGCCATACCCATCGCGGCAGCTACACCAATTGCAGGTGCGCCTCTTATATTCATAACTTTAATGGATGTTGCTACGTCTCTAAAATTATCAAACTCAAGGAATTTAAGCTCATGGGGTAAAAGGGTTTGATCAATCATTTTTACTTTATTGTCAATCCATTCAATAGATGGAATCATGATTTTAGTAATTACGACTCTTTTTTTAAGTTTCTTTTAATTTTTAAATATAACTGGAGCAATAAGTTATTATACAATCAAGAATGATATAATTTACAATTCTAAAAGCAAGTGCGAAAATGTGGAAAGTTCATTATATTGGATAGGTGTAATATTAGCTTTATTAGCAGGATGGTCTCACTATTCTGGGTTGATTATTGAGAAAGTTGTCATAAATAAATTAGATCCTGATGCTAAATTAATGAAGAATTTAGTAAGGACTCCAAAGTGGCTTTTAGCAATTTTCATTAGATTTGGAATAGGCTCGATCTTTTTCATGTTTGCTCAATTCTTTATTGGTCCTGCTATAATTCCAGGTTTAATGTCATCTGGTTTAATTATTTTAGCGATTGGATCCATAAAAATCATCGGTGAGAATCTAAAGTTAATTGAATTGTTAGCAATAGCTATGATGATCACTGCTATAACATTAATTGGTTTTAGTGAATTATCAATTGACTTAGCTGAAACTAACTTATTGGAGATCGACTTTATCGTGAGAATATCTATATCTACTGTCATAATGTTCTTACTGGCCTTACTCTTTCAATTTCTTCAAATAAAAATAGAAAAGTTCCGTGGAATTTTACTTGCACTTATTTCAGGGCTCATGTTTTCTTTATCTAACTACTGGATAAGCCCTTTACTAGGAGTAATTGCTCACATATTTAGTGGAACATTTATTATACCTGAATTAGTTCTATTTTTAATATCCTCTGCGATATTAATAGTAGTGAACGTTTATGGAGTGACTAAAATGGCTGCAAGTTTTAGATATGGTAAGGCTAGTAATCTAGTTCCCCTACAAAATGTACCTGTTCAATTAAGTCCTTCAATACTTTACTTTCTAGTATTTAACTTAGCACCACCAAGCATATTTTCAGTTATATTTTTCATGATATCAGTTATACTGATTATAGCATGTTCATTTATATTGGGTAAAAGACAGGCTCAAATAGATAAAATAGATTAATTTTATTATTTGCATTTATAGAGATCTTTAAATCTAAATTATTTACTTCATTTATTTAGATATTGAAATGGAAATATTTCAGAGCCTTATAAACAAACTCTCATGGAATGATTTTTTCTCTAGGATGGAGAATGAAGGATTTATAAAAGTAACTTCAATTAAACCTTCAATCGAAATTGACACTGGAAATTTAATGCTCGAAGACAATGCAATTCAATCAGGGAGTTTAAAAGATCCCTCTTTTCTACATCTAAAACCTCACGTGATATTTAGGCCAAAAACAGAGGAACAATTACAAAAAATAGTAATTAATTCTCAAAGATTCAGGCTTCCAATAACTTTTGCCAGCGGTAAAACAGGTCTATCTGGAGGATATGCAAATTATGCTATAATTGTTGATCTCGCGGATTTACATTCATATTCAAATCCCATTTCATTAAATTTAGAAAAGGAAGAGATTTTGGTAGAACAAGGGGTTTTGATTTCCGCAATAATTAAATTGGTTTCCTTTAAATCTAAAGGGAGATTTATCTTTCCTATTCAGCCTGCAAGTGCATATAAACTTCCCGTTAGAGTGGGAGGATTAATATCTTCAAATGCAAGCGGAATAACTTCGGGTAAGCTTGGCTCTGTAGAAGATTGGTTAAAATCAATTCGCTTAATGAAACCTGATGGACAAACCGTAGAAATAGATCAAAAGAATTCTTTTTTTAAAAAGATCGTAGGCGGAAATGGATATTTCGGAGTTATCTTAAGTGGTTTATTTAAGTTATATGAACCTAATGAACATACGAAACAAGCTATATTATATGGTAATGATTTGCAATTAGCATTTAATGGATTGCAATTCGTCTTAGATTCAAAAATCTTTCCCTTAATCAGTGAATTTGTTTCTTCACCAGAGATTTTGCCTGGTAAATTCAGTAAAATTGCACATATAAATAACAAAGAAAAGCCAACTAAGTGGGCAACAATTATAAAAGGGGATTATGATGATGTTGATAATTTTATCTATATCATGTTACACAAGACAAATTGTTCATACAATTTATTAAACGAATCAGAATTCCAAGAGTTACTCGAAGAGAGATCTGCCTTTGCTTTATTAATACAAACTTCTGATAATTTATCTAATTATATTGCATTTCCGGGTTTTGAAGATATTCTAAGTCAACCAAAAAATTTACCAGAAATAATCAGCACGATAAATGAAATTTTTGCAAAACATAATTTCCATAAAGTTATTTTTGGATATGGTCATATCAATTTCCGTAAAGGTAAAGGCCTCCTATTACACATAAGGTTACCTGTACCTATTGAATACTTCTATAAAGAAAACTATGATAAAATAAATGATATTTGCGAAACCATATATGAAGTAATCATTACATTACAAAATCGATTTAATATAGCACATAAAGCAGAACATAGTTCAGGACCGTTTTTAATTTGGCTAGATCCAAATTTCAGAAAATTATTAAGAGACGAAATAAAAAAAGGAACTGCTTTTGAGAATCCTCATTTAAATATATATGAAGAGTTAAGAACAATTAAAAAAGCCCGTGAACTGTCATCTAAAGATATAAAAAAAGAATTATTCATCGCAGCGATGAGTATTTATTTAAAATAAATAAGAAAATACAAAAAAATGACACAGAGCTTAAATAAGGAAATAAGAATAGTAAAATCACCAATTATTTCATGCTCTAGAAGAACTGATATTCCAGCTTTTTTAATGGATTGGATAATGGAACGGATTGAGACTGGGTATGTAGATGTTGTAAATCCTTTCAATCGAAAACAAAAATACCGAGTATCATTAAAGCCTGAAGATGTTAAATGTTGGGTTTGGTGGAGTAAAAATTTTAAAAATTGGATAAGCTATTATAAAACTTATCCTGAGCTTTTTTCTCGATTTAAAGGGCATTATTTTCAATTTACAATAAACTCCCCATCAGAATTAGAAAGAAAGATTGATATATCTTTAGAAGCTAGATTTACTCAGTTAAAATGGCTTATTAATAAATTCAAGCCCTCTGCAGTAAGTTATCGTTTCGATCCTATCATTTTATACAAACTAAAGAACAGTAATACGATAAAAAGCAATTTAAACAATTTTGAATATATAATTAAAAAAGTATCATCTCTTGGATTGAATGAAATGACTTTTTCTTTTGCAACTATTTATTCAAAAGTGGAAAATAGAATGAAAGCAAGAGGTTATATACCTATTGATCCATTGCTATCTAAAAAAGAAGAAATTTTGAGAAAATTACTTAAAATATGCTATAAATATAGTATTCAGATGAAAGCTTGTTGTCAACCAGATTTACTCCATATTGAAGGAATCGAACAGGCAAATTGCATTGATGCATATAAGATTGAAAAATTAATTAGTGAGCCAATACCAAAAGTTAAAGATTCGGGGCAAAGAACAGCATGTGGATGCTTTAAATCTAAGGATATTGGAGGTTATACTGGTATTTTTCGTTGTAGGCATGATTGTGTTTATTGTTATGCTTCACCTGCAAAGAGATAAAAAAATTATGTATTACTTTTTTGAAGTCTCAAATATTTTATGTAATTCCCAGAATGGTGGAACGAGATCTAAAAGCATTAGAATCTCATAAAAGCAAAATGCACCCCACCTATCGATAATTTTACCTTTAGAATTAATGTATAATATAGTTGCACCTTCAAATTTAACTTGTTTATTTGTTGCTTCAAATCCCCATGCTTTTCCTTTTTGTGTACCTTGAGCACTATAGCGAATCCAAACCTTGTCTTTCTCTCCATTAATATCAATAATAGTATAGATTAAATCTGGAAAAATTGATCGAAAATAATTAATTTCATGCTTAACTTGAGCTGCTCCTTTTTTATCTATGAGAATCCAACTAGGAGCATACTCAGGATCAACGATTTCATCAGCAATATTTAAGTTTGATTTACTCCATAAATCTTCAAACCATAATTTTCCAATTCTTTCGGTTTCTTTTATTTTCATGAACCCTTCTCAACTAAATTTTTAAATTGAATATATAATAAAAAAAAGGAAGATTAAATTAAAATCTAATCTACTTTGGATGACCGTTCTCATCCCAATCTCTAACATTATAATATTTTTTTACCATGTCTCTAACAGGTGGAATATTTTTGCGGGTACCTCCTTTAGGAATAGCATTAAAAAATCTTGATCCTATAGTATCATCTTCTTTAGTGATTCCACATGATAGATTAAACTTTCGTTTTAAATTAAATATCGCTCTTCCCGCTTCCATCCATTTCTCTATCGTATAAGTATTTCCAGTAATTGCATTTAAAGCCTTAACCCAAGGTTCAATATAGCTCGAATACCAAAATCCAAATATACACCCTCCAGCTGCAGAATATGCTTCACAAGCATCTTGCATTTTAACAACAGCATCTACAGCTTCATCAATAGCGAAGCGATCTACCTTTTCACTTAATCCTATGTCAATTTTACGGTTTGCCATTGAAGATAAATGCATGGGTTCATAACAATGATAAGCTCCTCGTGATGACGTAGCATAATCTAAAGCTGTCATATTATTACATCGAGGCTCATGAGCGGGAATTTCAAGTCCCTTACCATGTGATTCAAGATCCTCTGGCAATCCATTATTACGACAGAACGTACGTACACCCTCTGCTAATTCATCTCCAATCTCTTCCCTTTGAGCTATCTTGAAAAAAAGTTTTTCAATTGGCTCAATTGACCCCCATATTTTAAATTCATTAGGGTTCTCTGGATCAGGCTCAAAACCAAGATCTTGAAGTTGAAGATTTAATAATTTACGATCCATAGCCTCAAGAAAAGCCCCGAGGGTGCTTCCAAGAGAGATTGTGTCTAAACCTAAATCGTTAAGAATTCCATTCCATTTAATTATTGCTTCTAAATCATCAATGAAAAGTAATGATCCCATCATTGCAAGAGTTTCATACTCTGGCCAGGCGACCATTTCGCCTTCATAGTTTATAAAGGCTCTACAAGCTACAGGGCAATTAAAACAAGCATAGTGTTTAATTTTATATTTTTCTTGAAGAGCATAAAAACCAATCATTTTTGTACCTAACCATTTACTTATAGTATAATTCTTTATTGGGACATCACCCATTCCTACATAATTATCCATATGAACTAGAGTCCCTGTATCTTTCATTACATTTGCCATGGGATCTTCTTTTACCATGTTTCTAATCTCTTTTACAGCATCATTTAACATTTCTTCATTATTTATAATTACTTGACCATCGCCTTTAATCGCAATTGCTTTAAGGTTTTTACTTCCCATAACTGCTCCCATTCCACATCTTCCAGCAGCATGTTGAGTTTCACTTATTATTGCCGCGAATTTTACTAAATTAACTCCTGCGGGACCTATTGAAGCAACTTTTATATTGTTATCTCCAATTGATTTTTTTATCTTAGCTTCTGTTTCCTTTGTTCCAGCTTTCCATATATCAGAAGCATCTATAATCTCGACTTTATCATTATTAATCCATAGATAAACAGGTTTTTCACTTTTTCCTTGAATGATAATATGATCAAAACCTGCGCTCTTCATTTCTTTACCAAAAAAGCCTCCTGCTGAGGATTCTCCTAATATTTTAGTAAGAGGTGATTTTGCCATAACAAAATGTCGTCCACAAAAAGGAACACTTGTGCCACAAAAAGGTCCTACGGAGAAAATTAACAGATTTTCTCCATCAAAAGCGTTAATATCCGGTGATACTTCAGAATTGAAAATAGCAGCTGCAACTCCTGCACCACCTATATATTTAATCTCATCAGATTGAGTCACATCTTCAATAGAAATTTTTTTTGTAGCTAAATTAACTCTTAAAATTTTACCCATTTTTCTCACTTTAATTAAAATTCAAGATTACTACTATGAGGTTCTACTTTTTCATATATTAAATTTTTCATATTGGAAAATTAACAAAAAGGTAAGTAGTTGAATTCTTAGGTTAAATAAATAAAGATATAAATATTCTTAACGTAAAATAAAGTATAATAAATATTTGTAGGAAACGCTAAATTTATTAAATTTATCAAAAAATGAAGCAATTTATGTCAAATGGATATTTTGGTAAAGTTTTATGCATTGATCTTACGAATGAGTCAATTACTAAAGAAAAAATATCTGATCATTTATATCAGCAATATTTTGGAGGATATGGTTTAGCCTGTAGGCTGATTTATGAAAAAATGCCTCCAAAAACAAATCCATTATCAGCAGAAGCTATTATTGGGTTCTTTCCAGGCTTATTGACAGGAACGGTAGCTCCCCTTAGTGGACGATATATGACAGCAGGGAAATCCCCTTTAACAAATACTTGGGGTGATGCGAATTCAGGAGGATATTTTGGACCGGAGATTAAAAAGTGTGGTTATGATGGAATACTAGTTAAGGGTGCGGCAGATGATCCTAAATCCTTCATGATGATTAACGGAGAAAAAAAATTCGTAGATGCATCTGATCTATGGGGCTTAGATACAGTTGAAACAGAAAATAGAATAAAAATAACGTATAAAAATGTAAAAGTATCATGTATAGGTACAGCTGGAGAAAAAATATCTCTAATTTCAGGAATAGTGACAGATAAAGGTAGAATAGCAGCACGGTGTGGATTAGGTGCTGTAATGGGCTCAAAGAAACTTAAAGCACTTATTCTTAAAGGAAGGGAAAAAGTGACAATAGCAGATAAAGAGGCATTACTAACTGCTACAAAAGAATATAATAATGAGACTAAAAATTCAAACGCAGTTACTATTTATAAGAATTTAGGTACAAGTGGTCTAAACTTTGCAGCAGGACAAGCGGGTGATTCTCCCGTTAAAAATTGGGGTGGAACTTCTATTGATGATTTCCCAACTGAAAAACTCCAAAAAATCTCAGGTGAAGTCTTAAATAAGTACAAGCAAAAAGAATATGGATGTTTTTCCTGTAGTGTACAGTGCGGAGGGATATTAGAAGTACCAGAATTAGGTTTAGATGAGACTCATATACCTGAATACGAGACATGCGCTGCTTTTGGATATATGTTACTTAATGATGATCCTCTATCTTTAATTAAGGTAAATGACACATGTAATCGTGCAGGAATAGATACCATTTCTATAGGAGCGACAATTGCCTTTGCTATTGAATGTTATGAAAATGGTATTTTGACTAAAAATGATACCGATGGCTTAGAATTAACTTGGGGAAATTCTAAAGCGATTATTGAAATAGTTAAAAAAGTAATAAAGCGTGATGGTTTTGGAGATATTTTAGCTGATGGTTCAAAAAAGGCATCGGAGGTAATTGGCAAAGGCTCTGAAAAGTATGCAATGCACTCAATGGGACAAGAGCTTGCTATGCATGATGCTAAATTTTTCAAATCTTTAGGTATGAGTTATGCATTTGATCCTACACCTGGAAGACATACTACACCCAGTATTGATTTTATGGCAATGGGTCCTCTTATAAAACCTGATGGGCTCATTGAAGGTTTGAGTCTTCCCAAAAGATGGAAACGCGCAGGGGAAGATAGATATGAGGCTCAAAAGATTGCTGTCGGTTTAAAACAAGCTACAAATGCATTAGGTTTGTGTGATTTATTTTATGTCTATCAGAAATATCCTCTCAGAGAAGTTATTAAAGCGGTTGTTGGTTGGGATCTTTCAATTGACGAAATTTGTAAAGTAGGATATCGTATACATACTTTGAGACAAGTATTTACCATTCGAGAAGGAATAATAATGGCTGATAATGAAATACCAGGAAGAGCAGTTGGAAACCCACCTTTTGAAAATGGACCTCATAAAGGAAAAACAATTGATTATAAAGAAGATTATAAGGGTTTCTGTAAAAAAATTGGATGGAATACTGAGAATGGCTATCCTTTAAAAGATAGTTTGACTGAGCTAAATCTGGATTTCGTAATAAAAGATTTATACTAATTTAATTTTTCTTGAATTAGAAATTATTAAAATTAAAATCTATGAAGTGGGACTTAATTCTATTTTTTTCTTCTTCTGCTAACCATTCCTTATGATTATATAATGTTTCAATTCCTATTTTCTCTGGTTTATTAAGCCAGAGTGGATTATATGGTAATAATGCGAGTTTATTTAATCCTAATGATCTTAAATAACTTGCTAATTCATCTAAGTTCTGATCTGTATCTGTTATAGAGGGTATCAGCGGGATTCTTGGTAATACTTCTTTATTTTTATTTAGTAAATCTTCAAAATTTTCAATTATTCTTTCATTTGATACTTTACAATATTGAGCATGTAATTTTGGATTAAATATCTTTAAATCAAAATAAATCAAATCTACATAAGGTAAAATTAGATTATTAAATTTGGTTTGGTTATAAAATCCACATGTTTCTATACAGATGTGGATATCCTTTTTTTTTAATATCATTAATAAATCATGGACATAATCAATATGATATAGCGGTTCTCCTCCCGAAAGGGTTGCTCCTCCATTAGAATTATCAAAAAATATTTTATCTTTTAAAATTATATTTACTAACTCTTCAATGCTATATTCTTTTCCTACAAATTTTAAAGCATCATTTGGACAAATGTTAACACAATAACCACATAAATTACATAAAGTTCTATCAATACGATATATAAAATCAAAATCTATAGCGTTTTGTTCACATCTATTTAAACACATCTCACATTCGATACACTTATCACGATCAAAATATAGCTCTTTAAATGGAGATTTAGCTTCTGGATTTTGACACCACACGCATGAAAGTGGACATCCTTTAAAGAAAATCAAAGTTCTTATGCCTGGTCCATCATCTAATGCATTCCTTTTAATATCTAGAATTAAGGTTTTCTCTGTCATAATAAAGATTAAAATTTAAAAAAACTACTTAATTATCTTGATTTATATTCATGCCTTTCGATTATTTCTAATTGCATGTTTTTATTTAATTTTGTGAAATATGCATTATATCCTGAAACTCGAACTAATAACCAACGATAATCAACTGGATTTTCCATCGCATCTCTCAAAGTATCTGAAGATATTACATTAAATTGCCATTGCATACCATTTAAATCAAAAAAACTTTGAACATAGCTAGTAAAGAGATCAAGAGTTTGCTCATGCGAGTCTCCCGGGTGAGGGATTAATTTAACATTATAAGATGCATTATTTGCCATTTTTAAATAATTTAGAGCAGCAACACTTTGAATACTTGGTAATAAGATATCGGTCGTACCAGGCGCAGGAGTTAAGCCAGGGGTTAACGCTTTTCCCTTTTTCCTTCCAGAAGGTAATGCTCCTGTAAGCATACCGAATCCTGTATGGTAGCTAATAGACCAATAACCAACTAAGTATTTTCCCCCTCTATAATTGTCAGCAGTATTATATATGTTATAGCAAAAATCAATTAAATCTTGAGCAAGTTCTATAGTCCCATTTTCGCCAGATCCAAACTTTGGGACTTTTTCTATTTCATTTAAGACATATTCATAACCATTTTCGAAATTTTGTTCAATAGCGTCCATTAATGTAGAGAAATCAAATTTTTTCTTCTCATAGATAAGATCCCTTATTACTAATAAGCTATCAACTACGTCAGTTAATGCTACAAGAGCAACTCCGGAAGTATTATAAATAGCTCCACCATGAATAAGATCTTTACCTTTTTCTAACGGTCCATTATAAAATCCAGATAATAAAGGTGTAGGGTGCACATATTTATGAGCTTCTCCAAGATAATTATTGATTTCAATTGACTGTTCTGCTAAATATTTAAGCTGAGTCTTATAAACATTAAGAAAATCTTCGAATGTTTCAAAAGAAGCTCTTACTTCGCCTGTTTTAAGACCTACCAATTCTCCTGTAAGTGGTATAACTCCATTATTTAATGCCATTTCTAAAGGAGCAACGAGATTTAAAAGCATACAATTAGTATGACCATAATGTCTACCCACAATTGTTGGCTCTACACATCCCGTTGCTGCCCAGTCTCTGGCATCTTCAAGCGAAAAACCTTCATGAACTAAGGCCTCAATCATGGTTTTATCATTGTGGATACTAGGTGACGCCCCCATATTTATATTCACTTCACAGAGTCGTCTTAAATATTCTTTGGAATTGATACCCGAAAAGTAGCGAGCATTCATGTTAGGATCCTGAAACCCAAGCATTTCATTTGTTTTTAAGATAATAAAAGTCATATCATTCACTGCATTTTTTCCATCACTATCAACACCTCCCACTGTTACTGTATCATCGGAAGAACTACCACCAAATAATTTCCATCCTACATTCGGCATAAGAGGGTCATGATCATTAATTCTAACAAATAAAGATCCAACAAGTTCAATAGTCTTTTTTATATATTCTTCTCTCTCTTGATCATTCTTACACTCTTTTATCTCATTTAAGAAGAATGGTTGTAACATTTGATCTAATCGTCCTATTGATAAGGCAGAATTAGCATTTTCACAATGTAAACACACAAAACTAGTCCATATAGATTGAATTGCTTCGTGTAAGGTCTCGGCAGGTTTAGCAGGTACTTTTTTGCATATTTTGGAGATTTCCTTTAATTCATCTATGCGAATTGCTTGCTCTGGATCAATAGGATCTAAAGATTCTGCTAATCTTAATGCTTCTTCACTTAAATGATAAGAATAATTTACAATACCATCAATCCCAATTTGCACAGCTTTATAAAAATTCTGTTTCTCAAGAGAGATGGCTTTAGTTTCCATTTCAGCAGCTCTTTCTTTAACACTAACCAAACCCTCATTAATTACCATCGGAAATCCTGGAACAGTATGACTTATAGCGTTCGTCTTCATCATGAAATAAAAAACCCATCCTTCTTCAAGTTTTTGTGATTTAGGATAATTAAATTTAGCTCGACAATATTCTCTAACATTTCTCTCCATCCAATAAGGGAAAACTTCTAAACTTAAAATATCAGCATCTTTATCTGAAATATCATTAGGATTCAGTTCACGATCGCAAATTGTCTTCAGTTCCGGCCAGATAGCCGTAGCAATAAGTTCAGGATACATAGGGATTCCTACTTCCTTTGTAGTTGTTGACCCCGCTAATAGATGATTTTCATGTATTATAGGAGTCTTATTAGTTATAATATAATTTACAGCTCCCGCTTGACGCAGTTCAGGATCAAATGGATTTCCTTGGTTATCAAATTCAAAACCATTCGCTTTATGATATTCTGTTACCAACTTTGCTCGTTCGACACAAATTGCGGGTTTTAAAGCAAATCTCCTGTTCTTCAAATACTTTAATCGTGGAAAATCATCTATTGAATACTTTGCTAAATATGGATCTTCTAAAACTTGAACTTTATCAATCTTACGATTTAAACTTTCATTCTTTATTTTTCTACTTTTTTTTCCCTTGTCAATATCTTCGATAGGATATATTATTCGATTTTCGGGGCCTTTATAATCTTTGATTTTAGCCCCCATTACAAGTGAGGTAAGATATGAAAACTTGGTAAGATATGACATATTTCCAGAATACCCCATCTCGTTAGTTAAGAGATAATCAAGTGACTCCTCAGCACTTTTGTCGTATAGATGAGCCAAGGTCTCCTTATCTTTATAATATATTGTAATATTAGGATCATTAATAACCCCTTCGCCAACAGTCATTTTTCCATCCTTAAAAATTACGTAGACATTAACAGCACCATCCTTCGTAGTGAATTGATACTTTGCATTGAAAGTGTAACCTGTTTTTTCATTATGTATTTCTCTACGCATT
The DNA here is from genome assembly GCA_048887165.1 of Candidatus Hodarchaeota archaeon. Classification (GTDB taxonomy): domain Archaea; phylum Asgardarchaeota; class Lokiarchaeia; order Sigyniarchaeales; family SOKP01; genus SOKP01. Next base: position 26,297 of record JBHLJZ010000022.1, read on the forward strand.
TTTCTACGGGTATCAAAAATCATTGCTAACAAATTCAATTGATTTTTAAAGTCTTCAATTTTTTGATCGATTTCTAAATCACTCATTAAGATCGTCACTTTAAAATTGTATTATTTAATAGATTAACTCATTATTTATTTTAACTTTATTGGTCTTCAGATTTCCATTTTTTTAATCTTATAATTTCAACTAATAAGTATATTTGATTAAAGAGATCTATCGATAATATTTTAAGATCAATTAGATATCAGTTTTCGAGATAAAAAAAAGATATTAATTATTTTACGAATTTATACAACTAATATCGAAATATTTAGTATAATTAGGGGTTATTAGATTGAAAGCAATAAATAAAGATAAAGTAATAAGAGATACTTATGATGTAGTAGTAATCGGTGCAGGTAATGGAGGTTTAGCTGCTACAGCCCAATTAGCTAAGTTAGGAAAGAAAGTATTACTTTTAGAACAACATAATCTACCTGGTGGATTTGCCTCAAGTTTTGTAAGAGGAAGATTCGAATTCGAGACCTCTCTTCATGAATTAGCTAGTTATGGACCCAAAGAAAATAAGGGAAGTATTAGGACTATGTTTGAGGATAAATTTAATTTAGACTCTGAGTTTATGCGAGTACCAGAGGCATATAGATTAATTTTAACCAATCCTGAACATAAATTAGATATTACATTGCCTTTTGGTATAGATAATTTCATTGATACTATTGAAAAAGAAGTACCTGGTTGCAAAGATTCAGTTAAAAAATTCTTCGATGTTGCTCAAGAGATTAGAGATGCTTTTGAATATTTTGGAAAAACACATGGAAAACCTGATCAGGGAGTTTTGATGAGAGAATACTCTAACTTTCTTAAAACTGCAGCATATTCTACTAAGGAGGTCGAGGATGCTTTAGGAATCCCTGATAGAGCACAAGAAATTCTAAACGGCTATTGGGCTTATTTAGGACTCCCAATAAGTAGGATTAACTTCACTATTTTTGCTTCTATGGTTTTAGTATACATTGTAAGGGGAGGATATATTCCGAAAAATCGTTCTCATGAATACACTACTGCATTTGATGCAAAAATTAGAGAATATGGAGGAAGAATAGAGTATAACACCAGAGTAGAGAAGATTCTCGTGGAAAATGGTAAGGTCATTGGAGTTGAAACTTCAAATGGAGATAAAATTAAAACTAATTATGTAATTTGTAATGCTTCTCCAACATTAACTTACAATAAACTTATCCACCCAAAATCAGAAGTTCCAGAGATCGCGTATAAAGATGTAAATGCAAGAATACATGGATTAACAGGGTTCTGTGTATATTTAGGATTGGATGCCAGTGCTGAAGAGTTAGGACTTAAAGAATATAGTTACTTTATTATGGATTCTATGAATACTGAAAAAGTGTATGATTCTTGGAAGGAACTTAAAGCGCCTGCTGGTCAAGCTACAGTAGTTTTAAATGTTGTAAATCCTGATTGTTCTCCTCCAGGAACATGTATAATGTATATCACAACACTTTTTAAACCTGAAGCTTGGGAAAATGTCAAACCTGAAGAATATTTTAGGGTAAAAAATGAAATCGCTGAGAAATTAATAATACATTTTGAACAAGCAACTGGTACTTCGATTAGGGATCACATAGAAGAAATAGAAGTAGCTACACCTATAACTTATGCGAGATTTACAAGAACATATAATGGAATTATATATGGCTATGAGCCAGAATCTTGGGATTCTTTAGTTCCCCGATTAATGATGATGGGGCAAGATATGTATATTAAAGGACTTGAATTTGCTGGAGGTTTTGGAAGAAGAGCTCATGGATATAGCAGTGCTATGTCGGATGGATATACTTCAGCACTTTTAACATTACAAGAATTAAGTAAAAAGGGGGAATCATAATGAGTAAAGAAGAAGAAAGATTAAATGTCACTATAAAAAGTAATACTAAAGATTTATTTGCTTTTACAAAGCTAGTACCTGAAAGAAAAAAACGAATAGAGAGAGCTTCAGCTGAGCCAATTACTAGGGATCCAATAAATGACATAGCAAGGAAACTTCACCCTGAACATCAATACCTAAAGATAAGTGAAATAAAAGAAGAAACTAAATCAACCAGAACATATAAACTTATACCAGATCTCGACTCTAATACGAGGGAGTTAGCTTTTTTCAGACCAGGACAATATTTAAGTCTGAAGGTGAATGTTAACGGTGTAGATATAACAAGACCTTATTCCATTGCATCATCTCCGAATGATGCATTAAAGGGTTTTTATGAACTTACAATTCGAAGAGAAGAACATGGCTTTTTAACCCACTATATATGGGATGAATGGAAAGTAGGCACAAAAGTTGAAAGTTCTGGGCCAGAAGGATACTTTTTTTATGAGCCATTAAGGGATTCAAAAAATATAGTAGGGATTGCTGGAGGATCTGGAATAACTCCATTCCGTTCGATGATTAAATCGGTTATCAAAGGAATAATAGATGCCAAAATAATATTATTATACGGCAGTAGTGAAGAAAATGATATCATATATTATGATGAATTTAAGGAGTATGAAAAGAATTTTCCTGACAAAGTAAAAATAGTTTACATTTTAAGCTGTGAAGAAGTTTCTTTAGAGGGATGTGAACAAGGTTTTATTACAGCAGAGATTATCCAAAAATATTGTAATGTAAGTAATAGCACATTTTTTATTTGTGGACCTCAAGTAATGTACAATTTCGTTGAAAAAGAGATGCAAAAGTTTAAATTGCCATCTAAAAGAATAAGACGAGAAGCGTTTGGAGAAATCAAAGATTCTGTAAATATTCCAGGTTTTCCTCAAGATCTTGCTGAAAAGAGCTTTAAATTAAAAGTTAATATGGGTAATCTAAAAAAAGAAATCCCTGCTTTAGCTAATGAATCAGTCTTAGTTGCAATGGAAAGAGCGAATTTAGCGCCGGCTTCTAAATGCAGATCAGGTGAGTGTGGTTTCTGCCGGTCATTGCTGTTATCAGGTAATGTATTTATAAGCCCCCTTTCAGACTGGCGAAGAGCAGCAGATAAAAAATTTAACTACTTTCACCCCTGTGCCTCTTATCCAATTTCAGACATCGAAATAATAGTCCCAAGGCAATTATAAAAATAAAAATTTTATTTTTTTTGAAGTAAAAGTTTATTTTTAATTCAAGATTCAAAATTTATAATTGAGTCGTTATATAACATTTCAAAAATGAATATTAAACTCAAGTTTGGAATTGCTGCCTTTTTAGTAATATTGCTCCAATCTAGCTTAAAACTAATTGGAGTTTTAATAACGGGAAGTCTAAGTTTTTTATCTGAGACAGTAGATACTTTATCTGATATCGTTTTTGTTTTTGTAACTATTTATTCGATATATCTCAGTCAGCGCCCTCCTGATTACGAACATATGTATGGGCATTCTAAGATGGATTCAATTGGAGCAATGATACAGGGAGTATTTCTTATAACTACATACTTTTTCTTAATAATGAATGCAATTCAAGTAATAATTGAAGAATCTTATGCCGTAAATAACCCTAACTTTGGGTTTCAAATTCTAATTATTTCATTCTTGATTAATATTATTTTTTCTAGAATTTTAATTTGGCAAGGAAGAAAAAGCAGAAGTTTATCTCTCCAGGTACAAGGATTAAATTTATTCCAAGATTCTCTACGTGCTATAATTGTTTTAGTCAGTTTTATTTTAGTAATATTTTTTAATTTTCCTTTTGTAGATCCGGTTTTTAGTATTATAATATCGATTTGGATTATTTTTAGTGCCGCTATGCTTCTTAGGAAGGGGATTGTAGATTTAACCGATGTAAATCCAATTAGCTCATTTATTATAGAAGAAATAAAGCAAAAGATTTTTCAATTAGAACATGTTAACGCTGTTGAAGATCTAAAAGTTCGAGCAAGTGGAGATGATTTATTCATAGACGTACGCCTTTCTGTAGAGGATCATATTTCGATAATACATGCCAATGAAATTACAAAAGCAATTTCCTCAATGCCGAAGATTTATTTTCCGCGTTATAATGTTGAAACACTTGTAGAGATGAACCCTCTTAGTGGAGAAATTTCCATTGGTGATAAGATAATTAATCTACTTCACTCTATGAAAACTGAATTCGATGAAATTTTAGAATTCAAAGATTTAAACGTGTTCAGAATTGAAGATAAATATTTTCTTTCAATAACGATTGTAGTTGATAAGAATTTATCTCTTAATAAAGCCCATGATATTAGTAATAGTTTTGAAGAAGAATTAAAGAAGGAAGAACCACTCATTTCTCGCTTAATTACGCATATAGAATCAGGCGCAATTAATGAGAAGCTCTCAACACAGCAATTCACATGCAAAAGATTTGATGAAGAAGAATTAATGTCAATAAAAGAAAAGGTTGAAAAAATTCTTAGAAACCAGTCAGAAGTTAAGGGCTATCATGGATTTGAGTGTTGGTCAACTTCTGATTTTTGTGTGTTGGAGCTACATATATTTTTTGATGGAGATTTAAATATTACATATGTTCATGATATTGTTACTGGTTTAGAGAAAAAAGTGAAAAATAGCCTTGATATTAAAGAATTGCATGAAGTAATTTTTCATACAGAACCTTTAAAAGGTCGAACTAATGCAATATTTTTTTGATTAAAACTTTCAAAAAGGGAATTTATACTTATCCAATCCTAGTTCATTTTGCATTATTTTGATATCTTTTTGTATGCTTTTATTAATTGGTATTCCCATGTCTTTTCTTTTTTTTTCTTCATTATATTCTTTTTCACCAGCGGTGAATATACGATCTCTTCCAGGAGCTTTCTTAGATCTTCTTAAACCCCTCGTAATATCTCCAGCATTCTTTTTAAAGTTGTTTAATGGAATAAAATTCTCAATATTAATAGCTAAGAAAAAGTGACCAACTTTTAATCTTTTTTGACCCGCCTCAATGACTCCTGCTGTATCTTTAAGAAAAACACCATTTTGTAAAGCGGAAGATAAAATTTCTACGAATGTCGCATATCCATATCCCTTATAACCAGAAGTATTTTCATCTTTTCCCCCTAATGGTAATAATGCAGCAGAATTCTCTTCAAGATCATGTAATACTTCTGCAGGATCGTTTTCTGTCTTTCCATTTTTAGTTATTATGACACCATCAGGTAATGCTTTATGCAACCTGTTATAAACCTCCACCTTGCCCCTTTGTATGATCGATGTAGCACAGTCTATTAAAAATGGAAACTTTTCGTCCGTGGGAGCACCAGCAGTTAAAGGATTTGTTCCCAACATTGGTTCTACTCCAAAAGTGGGAGGTATTGCAGGTCTAGCGTTAGTTGTTGTTAATCCGATCATTCCTTCTTTAATTGCCATAAGGGAATAATATCCAGCGATTCCAAAATGAGTGGAATTTCTAACAGCAACAGCACCTAGACCATATTTTTTCGCTTTTTTAATTGCCAAAGTCATTGCCTTATGACCTATAACTGGTCCCATGCCACACCCTCCATCTATTACTGCTGTAGTTGGACTCTCTTTTACTATTTTTATATTAGTTTTAGGATTGTATATCCCTTCTCTAATTCGATCATAATACATTTTACATCGTTGAATACCATGAGAATCAATCCCTCTTAAATCTGAAGTAATTAAAACATCTGCAATAATTTCTGAATCTTTTTTAGGCACTCCTAGACTTAAAAAAACATCCTTAATAAATGATTGAAGAATATCAGGGTTAATATTGTAAATTTCTTCGGTAGAAATCTTCAAACTACTTTCTTTTAATTTTGAAGTATGCACTTAAAATCACACAAAACCATTAGTGTAAATAATTTAATTGCTTTCTATTTAATTAAAATCCTATTTAATATAAGGTGAAAGTTAGTGATTTTCTTAATTTAACGATGATAATTAACATCTAGAATGTGGAAAAAGTCTGAAATTAATTCGAAAACTATTTATAGAATAATTATCGCCAGCTCCGAAACCTACACTCAAAAGTTCGCTTGATTATATCAACAATTTAATAAAAAATAAAAAAATTAAAAGGGAAAATTATAATTCTTCAGATTAAGTTCTTCTTTCATTAACTTTATATCATGTTGAAGGCTTTTATTCAAGGGAATTCCTATTTCCTTCCTTTCTTTTTCAGCTAAGTACTCTTTTTCGCCAGCAGTGTAAATCTTTTCTGCAGATGGATCTTTCTTAGCACTCCTCAATCCCCTCATAATATTACCAGCTGTCTTCTTGAAAGAATCTAGCCCAATAAAAGAATCGATATTTATTGCTAGAAAAAAATGGCCCACTTTGAGTCTTTTTTGTCCATTTTCTTTAATTCCAAGAGTATCTCTAAGAAAAATCCCATCCTGCAGTGCTGCAGATAAAAGTTCAACAACAGTTGCATAACCATATCCTTTATATCCAGCAGTATCTTCCCCTTTACCACCTAAAGGTAATAATGCAGCTTTTCTTTCAAGCATAGCTTCTAAGATTTTATTTGGATCAGTGATATTTTCACCTTTATCATTTATTACGGTATTTTCTGGTAGAGCCTTATTAATCCTACTGTAAACTTCTACTTTTCCTCGTTGTATAATTGAAGTAGCGCAGTCAATAAGAAAAGGAAAATCTTCATCTGAAGGTGCTCCGATTGTAAGCGGATTAGTACCTAGAATTGGTTCAACTCCAAAAGTGGGTGGAATAGACGGTCGAGCATTTGTTACAGCTAATCCTATCATTCCTTCTTTTATTGCCATTAAAGAATAATAACCAGCGATCCCAAAATGTGTTGAATTTCTAACAGCTACTGCACCTAGTCCAAACTTTTTTGCTTTTTCAATTGCAGTTTTCATCGCTTTATAACCTATTACATGCCCCATTCCACAATTTCCATCCCATAAAGCAGTGGTTGATCCATCCTTGATTATATCAATCTTAGTTTTTGCTTCATATATTCCTTGTTTTATACGATCATAATACATTTTGCATCGTTGTATTCCATGAGATTCAATCCCTCTGAGATCTGAAGTAATTAAAACTTCTGCTACTATTTTGGCGTCATCTGGTGGAACTCCTGATCCAATAAAGACATCCATCATAAAATTTTCTAAGATTTGAGCTTCAATATAAATTATTTCATCAGACATTGTATAATAATATTTAATAATTTGAATTTGAATTAATTTTGTTAATATCAGATCTCAATTTAACTTTAACCTCAATTAATTATAATGCGTAGAGTCATTATTCTTCACTTATCATCTAGGATGTTATATCCATATTATGTAATTTTTTGAAGCTCGTTTTGATTTAAATTATTATGATTTTAAATGATATGAAAACTAAGGTTGAAGGTAGGTATATTAGAGAGATAACCATTGACAACGATGACGATAGCATAGTCTATGTCTTTCCAGATACTAAAGGATTTATTTCAATTATTAAGAGAGATTTAAATAAGAAATTAATTTCGGAAGAAAAACTTTAGAAAAATAGCAACACTATAAAAAATTTAGAATAAAAACCCGATCCTTGATCTTAATTCTGTTGATATGACCAGATAATATATCCCTCCATGCCCTTACTATAAAGCGTGAACACCTATACTTACGGCTGCTCCATCCCTGGCCTGGCCGGGTTCATAATTACGGGCTTGTATCTTCCCTACAGAAGATATTGCCACAAGCACCCACCATTATAGGGAGCACTTCGACGGAACATAAAATTGGATACCAACAACTCATAAGACCTTAAATCGGGCAATTTCCGCTATGAGCATTTTGCGGTCTGTCCAGCAGAGGGACTTCAGACGTTGCCCAACTTGTCCAATATGAATAATTCGGTATAAAATATAAAATTATTTAGTTATAATTTAAGAAGAGAAATAGATTAATCATGAATATCTGTTTTTTCCTCTAATTCCAAAAGATAATGACAAATATCCCTATTATTTTTTAGAATACATTCTTTTATAGTGCCTTTATATTTAAAATTCGAGTCTAACTCATTCAAGAAACCATAAGTATACGGGAAACAGATACTATTTTGAATCATTTCTGCATGTTCAATATCATCTCTAAATTTCCCTCCAATGGGACAGAATCTTTTTGGGTATTTCATTACTATCTGGAATGTCTTCTGATTTAATCTTTCTATTTTTGGATTAGCATTTATAGCTTGGTAACTCAATCTTAAACCATTTTCTAAATCATATATACCCCGTTCCTTGTAAATTTTTGCTAATTTTGCACCAAGTTCAGTTGAAATTGATTTAGGAAAATTAGGACCCCCAATTTCAATCATTTCTTTTAAATAGGCTTGAAAAAATTTAAGTGCATCCTTAGACATTAAATCCCCTAAATAAATATTTAAAGCTTTTAATAACTTTAGATATATATATCTCGTATTTTGAGTATTTAATTGTTATTTTTATTGCTAATTTCGTATTAATATCTAGAACATTCTTATGAGTAATTATTAACTATCTATAGAATATAATTATTAAAAGAAGCTTGAATTCAACTATTTTAATTTATTTTCTTCTTTTATATCGAGAGTATAATGACAGTAACTATTAATACTATTGGCAACTATACAATGTTTTATATCTGCTTCAAAAATCCAATTTGGGAACAAAGTTTTCAAAAAACTTTTTGTATATGGGTAACAAATATTATCTTGGATAATTTTAGCTTGTTTTGGATTGCTTTTACCTCCTATTGGACAAAATCTCTTAGAGTGTTTAATTTTTACATCATAAATGTTCCCATTTATTTTTTTTATTTTGGTTTTAGCACCTAAAACTTTATATATCTGTTTTAAGGCAATTTCTAAATCCGTTACCCCTCTTTTTCTGTATAAACTTCCCAATTTTCCACCAAGTTTTGTACTAACTGCTCTTGGTAGGTTTTCTCCTCCAACATCAATCATTTCATTAATATATGCATGGAAGAACTTCAGTGCATCTTTACCCATAAGATCAACTCATTACTTAATGAATAATTATTCTACTCACATGAAAAATCATAGTTTTGATATTTAAATATATGGATTTATAAGAAAAATAAATTGAAGTATTATGCTCATATGTAAATTTTTTCACAAGATAAATTGGAATAATAAAATGGGTAAACCAGCATGATTAACATATTTATTTGTCTTCTAATAGAGTAAAACGCAATAAAAGCTCTTTATCTTCTTCAGCATAATCAATCCCTACTCTTTTTCCTAATACTATACTTTCCTTAGGTATTTTTTTCCCTTCTGTAAAGAAAAGTTTAGAACTTAAAGCACAGGAATCCTTACCATTAAAAACATTTTTATTTATATTCATTGCCATACATAATTTACCAGGGCCATCTAATAAATTCTTGTAATTTTTACCGATTTTTACTTCTCGGTTATGTTTCATTATTTCAATACCTGCAATAGGGTAAAGTTTTCTTATAAGTACAGCACAAGGTACCCCTTCTGGTTCAGTGACAACATTAAGACAATAGTATATTCCGTAAATGAAATAAATATATAGTGTACCAGGTTTTTTATACATAATTTTTGTTTTTTCAGTTTTTTTATAATTGTACGTATGGCAAGCTTTATCGTCGGGACCGAGATAAGCTTCTACTTCAACAATTTTACCAATTAAATCACTATTGGAAGTTTTTCTTACAAGATATTTTCCTATTAATTCTTTAGCTACAATTTGAGTATTTCGATTAAAAAAGTCTCGAGTCAATCGATTCATTTCATTCATTATTAGTAAAATTGTCCTTTCTATCCTTTATTATTTAGTTTCAATGATTCTTTCAAAAATAATTCGAGTTTTGCGTTACAAGCTATAAATGGAAATTTTACGTCAATAGATAATTCTTCATCAATATCAGTTCCATTTATAGAAAAAAATTTCCCTCCAGATTCCTTTAGAATTAAGAAACCCGCAGCTATATCTACTAATCTATTACTGGTCCGCAAATTAATGAAGGCTTCCATAGTACCATTAGCAATTTGACATAAAGTTAAAGCAGTGCTTCCTAATATTCTAATACGATAAAATCTCTTAATAATTGGCGTTAATCTTTCAATTAATTCGTATAAATTTCTCATTGGGAGATTTAACTCAAAGAAACATTTTTGATTTATATCCAAACCTGATACAGATATTTTGTTATCATTTAAGAAAGCCCCTTTTCCTTTGATTGCGTAAAATATGTCTTGAGTATTTAGATTGAGAACTACAGATTTCTTAATATCACTCATATTTGTCCCTACCGCATATGCTAAGGAGACTGAACTATACGGAATTCCTCTTACAGCATTGTTTGAACCATCGAGTGGATCAACAACTAATACATTCTTACTTTTAAGCGCTTTTTCTCGATCACCTATAAATTTTTCTCCAATTTCTTCACTTATTAATAAGATATCTATTTTTTTCTCTTCTAAGCTTTCAATAATAGTTTTTTCTGCTACTGAATCAATGTACATTGTGACATCACCTCCAGCACCTTGATTTGACTTTTTAGCAGCTTTTTTTGTTCCTATTAAAGGATGGACTTCTTCATAAACTTTTAAAGCAATGCGTTTAAGTATATCTATATTAAGTTCCAAAAGAATCATTTAAGTTTTTATTTTAATATTAAAATTAATAAAAGCAAATATTATTGTATTTATTCTTATAGAGAAGTTTAGCTTAATTATTTTATCCAAGAATTTTATTCTTTTCTATAATCCACTGATCTACAATTAATTTTTGCATTTTGCTTTTTTCATTTGCATCAAATGAAGAATGAATAGTACTTTTAGGTAACCAAAATTCCTCCCCTGAATCCAATGTAATTAATAGGGCTTTTGGACTTTCAACTTTAATTTCAGCTTTTATTTCAATTGTTTTATGGGTAGCACCATATTCAGTTGTTTCTACTACTTGTAATCCATCTCGAGCTGTGATATGTTCTGAAAAAAGACCATACTCACTTTCTTCATCCACTTTTTCTTCTTTAAGTTTTGTTTCAAAAGTTCCACTAGTAGCAAATTCAATTTTCTCAAACAGAATATGTTCAAGTAATAAAGTTATTAAATTTAAATTTGGAAATCTCAGCTTTTTCTTGTAATCACCGATTTTGACTCGTATAACCTGTCGAGATTCATCTTCCCATCCAACATAAATCTCAGTTTTTCGATCTTTAAAAACATGATAACCTCTCCAATTTGCGCTTTTTCGCTTTAGTACTTCTAAAATGCAAATAATTTCTTCAATAGACAATTTTACAGTTTTTCCTTCGCCTTTAACGGTTTGCTCCCATGTTCCATCTTCTTTTCTGTTTATACAACTTAAAAAAATATACGGCACCATTTTTGCGGGACTAGTAATGGTTAGACTTGATTTTTGCCCGAAAAACGTTTTAGTATGAAAATCTGCCATTAAGATCAGAAGAGTTGATGTTTTAATTCTTATTAATAGAATTATGGTGAATTAATGATATAAATCTAGGTAAAAAGATAAATGGTAAACTAAAAATTGTTTACATTAATTCAATTTCTACTAGAACTGATTCAGGTATTTGAATTTTCATAATAAGATGCATGCTTCGTTCATTTGCTATTATTTCAAAAAGTCGTTTATGGATACGCATCTCATATTTCGCCCATGTAGCAGTTCCTTGTCCTGATGGTGCTTTTAATGTAGGTACTTTTAAATGTTTAGTTGGTAATGGAATGGGTCCGTATTTCTTGATTCCTTGACTTTTACAGACGTTTTCTATTTGTTCACATACGGATTGTAGGGCATCTAATTCAGTAGATGATAATCTTATTCTTGCTTTCTGCAATGTTTCCCAGCTTATTTACTTAAAGTAATTTTAGTGATTGAATAATTAATAGTAAGAACGATAATTATTTTTAAAATAAATATTTTATTATCTAAACCTAAAAGTAGAAGAATTAAGAGAAACCTAGCAAGAATTTATTTCCTAAATTAACATTTTCTAAATATTTTTGCGCAGTTTCTAAACATCTTAACGCCTGTTTTTTTGGTGTAATTGGTAAATCTCTCATCTGATAATCACCATGGAAGACAAGCAAACTATAAGGAATTTTATCATTAATATTACTGATGAACTTAGCTATTAATTCAATTTCATTATGATTTATATATCCAGGAACCATTAATGTACAACCGCTCATTTCAGGGACTCCTTTTCTTATTCCAAAATATTTCTCAGCTAAAAATTTAAAATTTTCTAATGTATTTTTGTTACTTACCCCACATAATGCTATGTTTAATTTTTCATTAAATGATTTTAAGTCGAATTTAATGTTCCCCCCTGATTTTATTGCTATATTCATACATTTTTCAACTAATTCAGGGTGTCCACTACCATTCCATTCCCAACAAATTCTAAATTTTCGTGAACTATCCTCTTTCCTAATTTTTTCTAATATAATGTTTGCTAAATTTATTGTAAATGGCAATTGTGCTTCTGGAGTTCCCCCAAAATAACAGAGACAAGTAATTTTTTTATTTTTAACTATTTGACTTGCTAATATGCTAGCATCAGACAAATTTTTCTTAGAAAAGTGCTTGTGGGAAGCATTCTGACAAAATAAACAATCAAAAGTGCAGCCATACAAAAAAGCAGCATAGGAATAAGTTCCGAATTCGGGACCTTTATAATCAGAATATTCAGGATACCCTGATAGTGATCCCGCAGGACAGAACCATGCATTACAGCAATTGGTCGGATTTGCATCAATATATCCATGAATATAACCTTTTGATTTTTTTGGATATGGTAAATCTCCAGTTTTATTCTTCTGGATATTCCTCAAACCACAATAACTAATATCATTGTTAGAAAGATTGCATTGGTTTATACAAAAATTGCATTTTAATTTTAATTCAGAAGAATTTGAATTTGGTGGACGTTCTGGTAATCCAACTAATTTACGAACTTCACTATGTACGGATAAAATATGCTGTTTCACTTTAACCCATTCTTTGTTTAGAATGCAGTCTCGGCATATTTCAAGGATATCAGCTACTAAATTATCTATTTTTCCACAAAACTTACAAGTTCCCATTTAATATCAACACTTTTTCAATAATAAAAAGGTTTGTCCAGCCTTTTGATGGGGTTTGTTTTTAATCATAAATCCATTAAAACCATTATTTATGAATGATGAAATAAATAAATTTAATTCTTCCTCATCCTTAGGATAAAATTCAATTATAATTCGTCCATTAAATTTAATAACTTTGTGTAAATATTTAGCAGAATTATTAACAGTTTTACTTCTTTCACGAAAACCTTCTTTTCCATAAGTTATAAAATTATAAGTAGATATTGATATAATATGATCTATTGAATTATTCCTTATAGGTAAGAAATTAATATCTGCGAGCAAATATTCTAATTTTTTAACAGAAGGTAAAAATTGTTTTTTAATAACTGCCTTTGAAATCATATCTGTTAGTAAGTCTACTCCAATTACTCTAAATCCTTTTTGCAGTAAAATTTCAGTCGAAAATCCCGTACCACATCCTAAATCTAAAATTAGGTATTGTTTCTCTTTTAAAAAGTCTTTATTACCTAAATTATTTAACTTTTCATCAAAAAGATATTGAATACTCATTAATGTTGTCTTTTTTTGATTTCTCTCCATAGACTTTGAATCTTCATATTCTTCTGCTTTATCACCAAGATAAGATTCCGGAAATTTTGGAATCGTATTTTTTCTTTCCATTAAAGATCAAAAAGTGAAAATCAGATAAATTATTTATATAAGTTGATATATGGTATTATTAAAATTATAAAGTCTTTTAAACAATAAGACTAAATTATTATACAAGAAAAATGACAGGTAAAAGGACTATTTTAATAGTTGATGATGAACCTGATATCGTTAGTCTTACAGAGAAGTTTTTAAAATTAGGAGACTTCGAAACGATAACGTGCAATAATGGGAAAGAAGCTTTGAGGATTTTGGAAGATAAACATAAAGACATTTCTTTAGTTTTACTTGATCTCATGATGCCAGGTCTAAGTGGTTACAAGGTTCTCGAATCTATTAAATCGAATGATATTTATAAACATATTTTAGTCATTCTTTTCACTGTTAAAAGTTTTAATGAAGATATTCAAAAGGGTAAAGATTTAGGTGCAGATGGATACATCACAAAACCGTTTAGTGGGAAAGACCTTTTGAAGTATGTTAAAGAAATTTTAAATAAATAGTTTCTCTTAGATGAACAATATATTTTAAAATTTCTGTAATCGATTTATACTTGACAATATCGATCAAAACTTTAAAAATTATAAAGCTTATAAAGTTGAAAAAAAAAGATATTATAGAAATAAGCTCTCATGCAAAAAAAGTAAGTTTAGTAGATATTTTATGCGTGACAAAAAGTATATCCTAATTGTTGACGATGAGCCTGATATCGTTCATTTAGTGGAACAATTTTTGATACTCGAGAACTTTGATACACTTACATGCCA
>JBHLJZ010000023.1:0-40646 GCA_048887165.1 Candidatus Hodarchaeota archaeon
AATCTATCAATTGAAGCATTAAAGACTTGGAATGAAAGTAGCGCTAAGTATATAATGGATAAAGACCTAATAGCACCAACCATTTTTAATATATGGCTGGAAAATTATTATGATTGCACATTTCTTGATGAATTTGAAGACGCAAATATCACTATTGGCCAAAAATGGGCGTCATCACTAACAGATTTTCTCGAGTATTTAACAATTTATAACCAGACCTCAATATGGTTCGATAATATTTCTACAAAAGGAATAACTGAAAATTCTTCAATGATAATGTTGGAAGCATTGAATAAAACCTTAAAAGAGATAGCTATGGATTTTGAAGATTTCAACGATTGGGTATGGGGAAATTTTCATATCATGGAGATTCAATATTTAATGGGATTAATACCAGCATTTGATTTTCCGAAGTATCCTTGTTCAGGTAGTTCAAGAACATTAAATGTAGCATCTGGATATTCTGTACATCACGGAGCATGCATGAGGATGATTGTAGATTTGGAAAATTTATTAAATCAAGAACTATATAGTGGATATATTACTATTCCAGGCGGTCAATCTGGTAACCCTATGAGCTCACATTATGATGATAATTATCAATATTGGAAGAATAATGAATATCACCGAATCCTATTCCCCCAAAATATAAATACATATCCTCCAGAAAAAATGTATTCAACTGTAATTTTCAATTAATAGAGAGGTTTTAAATGAATATTGTTAATAGTATCAAAAAGTTTGTTTACTCAGAAAAAATTGTTGTTGGTTTTATTATTTCATTTATCCTTGCGTTTTTATTAGAATTAACTGGTTTATTTTTATTGATGCTATTAGCTGGTGGTGTTGCAGGCTTTTTTATAAAGAGGGGTTGGATTAGCTTTATCACTGGATTTATGAGCGTAGCTTTAGCATGGGGAATATATTTTATTGTTTTTACTTTCATAGGACCATTAAGTGAATTTCTTGAAGTGATTGGTTCCATAATAGGGATATCGGGAGTAATTTTAATGATGTTATCTTTAATAATAGGAGGATTATTAGGTGGAACTGGAGCACTAGTTGGAGCTTACTTTACTCAATTAATCTTAGGAGATAACTATATCCGAAAATCGAAAAATATTACTCCTTGAGTAAATATATAATTATACTTTCAATTTTTTTAGCATAAGAGTAATCAAATGGCTGTTTAGTTATCAATATTTCTGAGGTAATGATGAAGGATTCGCTAAAGAATTGGTTAAACGAACATGGCATTAATTATATATTACATACTCATCCCGCAGTCTATACTGTTCCTGAAGCTAAAGTCCATTGTGGACATATTCCTGGAATACATTGTAAAAACCTTTTCCTCATTAATAAAAAAACATTGCAGCTGTATTTGGTAACTGTTCCTCATGATAAAAAGCTGGATTTAAATGAATTTCGTAGAATGATTGGTGCTTCAAAAATTCGGTTCGCTAAGCATGAGATCCTTTCTGAAGTATTAGGAATTTCACCTGGAGCTGTATCTCCATTAGGATTAATTAATGATATCGAGAATAAGGTAATTTTCATTGTCGATAATAAAGTCTGGAATGCTGAAGAAATATGTTGTCATCCAAATGTAAATACAGAAACTTTACAAATCCCAGGTTCTGATTTTCGAAAATTAATAAAAGCAACGAGAACAAATATTGAAATTAAGAATCTTCCATATTTATAAATAATCACATTAAAAATGTACACATGAATGCTCAGGAACGAATTTTAAGAACGATTAACCACGAGGAACCCGATCAAATCCCTTCGTTTGAAACTTCCGTCGACAACCTTAATGTGTGTAAATATTACGGCGAGAAATATTTTATCAATGAAGTAGTCAAGATGCAGAAACTCTGTTATAATGTATGCTTTAGAAATGAAAAATTATTAAATAGATTCATGCATTTCATGAGCCAAAAAGAATTTGGAATTAAAAGAGCTATAGAACCTTGGATAAAGCTATATGCTAAAATAGGATTTGATATGGTTACCTCTGCTCTCTGCCATCACCCTTTGAAGTTTAAGATAGATGGTTTTATTGATGAGTTTGGGAGAAGAATAACTTTCAAAAGAAACCCTAAGGATGATATGTTCTTGCTTTATTATACAGGAGGCAGTTTTAAATCCTTCGAGGATTACCAAGAATTTCCAGCTTTAAATCCGGATGACCCATTAAAAGAAAAAATGTATAAAATATCAAAAAAAATTGAAGAAAAATTCAACGGAAAAATCTTTGTGATTCCATACATAAGTGGACTCATGGAGGCCACGTGGGAGGGTTTTGGTTTAGAAACCTTTAGCATGTTGCTTGCTAAAAGGAAGCAAATTAAACAGATATTCGATGATCGAGGGAAATTTTCTTTAGAATTAACAAAAAGGGTAATAGAATGGGGTGAAACAAGTGCAATCTATATGACTGATGATTATGGATATAAAAAAGGATTATTTATGCATCCTAAATATTATAGGGAATATATATTACCTTGGTTAGGAAGGATATGTAAAACAGCTCATAAAGCAGGCTTAAAAGTTATGCTTCATAGCTGTGGTGACATTCTTCAAATTTTTGAGGATCTTGTAAATGTTGGAATAGATGTAATCAATCCAATAGAACCAACCACAGCAAATCCTGAGTATGATATTTTCAAATTACATGAGAAGTTCGGAGACAGAATTACTTTTTGTGGCAATTTAAGCCCCCAAATGTTAGCAACAGGTAATGTTTCTGATGTTAAAGCATCTGCTAAACGTTTAATCCAAGAAATTGCTCCAGATGGAGGTTATATATATTCTTCTGGTCATAGCATTAATCCTGCTGTAACTTTAGAAAATTTTCTTGCTATGAGAAAAATTTTGGAGAAATATGGAAAATATCCAATAAAAATTCATCAATAGAGATTTAAGTTCTATTTGATAAGGTTTAATGCTACTTTGACTGCCTCAGGAGCCGTTAATGCCCATCCATCTGCTCCTTGTTTAAGAGCTATTTGTTCGGTTACAGGTCCTCCACCTGCCATTATTTTAACACCTTTTTCTTTTAAACCTCGTTTCTTTGCTAAATCAACTATTTTTCCAATCTCAGGAAACATTGAGCTTAACATTGCGGAAATTAAAATTAAATCAGCTTTACTTTTTTCAGCTTCGTCAATAAATCTACTTGTGGGGACATCGAACCCAAGATCTATTACTTCAAATCCTTCAGCTTCGAATAGATATTTTACCATATTTTTACCAAGATCGTGTACATCTCCTTTAACTACACCTATAACCGCAGTACCTCTTCTACTATTTCTGAATTCCTCTTGGGTAATTTTTGTTTTTAAAATATTTACTCCTGCATAAAAAGCATCAGAAGCTAAGATCATGTCAGTAATAAACATAGTCTTTTCGTATTGGTCAGCAATTTCTTTTATACCTAGATAGAGCCCTTTTCTAATTGCTTCAAGCGGATTGATTCCAGCCTCTAGAGCTTCTTTAGCAGCTTCTTCCGCAGCTTTTATATCGTAATCTAATACGCTCTCTTTTAATTTTTTGTAGACTTCATTTTCAGACATTAGTTATACCTCCCTCTTTTTCGTAGTTTGGTCCAAATCCTGTTTTAAAGTTCTTCCCATATGTCCTCGCTGCTTTGACTACTGCCATTGCATTATAAAGAGGAGCATAAGGAGGATATTCACAAGACGATCCTAAAATGTATCCAGCGGGAGATTTACCAAAAACATCGAGTTGTCGTTTGCATTCGGTGATAACTTCCATTGGATTTCCCCATGCAAGTAATGATACACCTAAGAATCCAAGAAAAATCAATTTCTTACCATATTTTTCCACCATTTCTTGTTCTGTTTTGACGCCATCTGGTAGAAATGCATTTTGTATTATAACAGGTTTTAAATGCTCAATTATTGGATCAAAGTAGGGACCTCGCCCACATGTATGAAGTACATAAAAACAACGTTTCTTTTTTACGAAATCAGCAATCCTTTTCTGATAAGGCATGTCCAATTCTAACCACATCTCTTCACTCATTAACTCTCTTTCTGCTAGAACAACAGGCACCATAATAGTTCTAGCTCCTGCTTCAATTTGCTTTTCAACATATTCAATTTGAATATCAGTGATAATCTCACATGCTTCATGCAATTTATCCTTATTATGAACAAAATCCCGTACGAAATCATTTGCATTACGAAGTCGTGAAAGTAATCCTAAAGGACCTATAGTCATTCCTCCAATCATTACATCTGGTAATTCCTCCCGTATCGTTTTAACTACCTGTATTTGATTTTTCATTCTGTCTGCATGAGACCAATCAAATAATTTATCAACATTTTTATATTCATCCGCGGATTTTATAATTGGGTTATATGGGTCTGGATATGCTGCATTGTCAGAAGGAAATATTATTCTAGCTCCAAAAGCTTGCGCCTCCACGCAAAGATCGGGCATGGCAGTAATTCCATCATAGCCGAATAATTGTTGGGCTTCAATTTGGCATCTTAAAAATAATTCCGGTTTGGAGGCGTATTCCCCATAATTTAATCTCCTAATTTGAGCAGCAGCAGCAGAAACAAATGGAAAGCATGGAATCCTATCAACCTTCTTACGTAATAATACGTTTGTGATTCTTTCCATTGGAGTCATATATTCATGACATTCTTTTGGCATCTGTTCTAATTTTATCATTTAATCACATTTCAGATTTGATTTCAAAATTCAAATTAGTAAAATAAATTTCTAGAATTAATTAGAGATTATTTTTAAAAAGGATTTGGTTTTTCACATTTTCTATATTCTTAAGTATTTTGCAATTGTAAATAAAAAAAATTTAATGATATAGACTTTGATATATAATAGAGAATGGATAAATTAATACTTGTAGATGGTGCGAGGGGACACACGGGAACTTTCCTTATCAAAGAGATATTAGTTTCTAAACCTAATTGGAAAATAATCGCAACTGACCTCCCTCCTGATAAGAGAGCGGAAATAATGACCAAAGAAGCAGTTTTTAGCACCAGATATAAGAGAATGACTGAAATATTAGAGAGTGAGAGAGTTACATTCATTGCTTCTGATCTTTCAAATCAAGAATCTCTTAGGAATTTATTAGTAAATAAAAAATATGATATTATCTTCCATACAGCAAGTCTATACGATTATTTCGCAAAATTAGACATCCTACGCAAGATCAACGTTGAAGGCATTCGAAATTTACTCGACTTAATACAAGAAACTCAAAATCTAATAAGTTTACGGTTCATACATTGGAGTACTTGTGGTGTATACGGAGAACCTGAATATAAAAAAGATGAGCATGGATATCCAATCCCCGCTGATGAAACAGAATCATTTAATCCTCCAAACAACTACAGCATAAGTAAAATGGAACAAGAAATATTATTAAGAGAGTATATCGAGAATTATGGTTTGAAAGCAACTATTATCAGACCAGCACCAATAATAGGACCATTTCAAGCTTATGGAATGTTTCATGTATTTCAGCTTATTCATAAGACAGGATTGGGTCCCGGTATCCATGTATACCCTAAAAGGAAGAGATTAGTGATGCCTATGATCCATGTTGAGGACTTGGTAAGAGCTGCAATTTTTCTTTCAGAAAAAGATGAATCGATTGGGGAAACATATAATCTTGTAATTGATCCATGCTTTCAAGAAAACTTTATGGAATATGCTGCTAATCTCTTAAATGTGAATTACTTCAATTTTCCTGTTTGGTGGCCATTCTACAAGATATTAGCAAGAGCCCTCTATAAATTAAATAAAAGGAAAGAAGAAAAAGCCCGTGCCCTCAATTCAAGACCACCAGTTGATACTCCAATGACGGAATACACAATAGACCAATATCTGTTCTCGAATAAAAAAATTAAAGATCTTGGGTTTAAATTCAAGTTTCCAGATTATAGATCTGCTACAAAAAATACAATAGACTGGTATTTGTTAAATAATTGGTTGGAGAGTGAATAAGATTGGGATATATTGAAAGTTTAATCATCAGTTTCGTAATTGGATGGATTAATTCCTATCTCTATAGAAAATATCTGCGTAAACGTAATAAGGATTGGATAGTTTTTCTTGCTATAATTTATTTATCTTTAATTTGGGCAATTGAAATCTTAATTTATATAGACTTTATTAATATTAGATTCCTTAATAGCTTGCCATGGGTTAATTTGCCTTCGATTAACTCTGGAAAATATTATTTATGGAACCCTTTTTTACTTTTTGGAGTGGATTATGGCATTATCTCCCAACCAAGTATGGACATTATCTCAGCATTCCTGTTTATATCATATTTTTTTTGGTATTATTTTGGGTCAAAAGTAGGGAAAATTATTCATGGTTACCAAACTTACCAAGGAGGATTCTATTTAATATTTCGCCCCGTAAAGAAATACATCAAAGATCGGGAAAAGAGGTTGAGACAATTGGATAAGGACATAAAACCATAAATTTTAAGACTGATATTTACCCAGGATTAATATAAAAAAAATTCAAAAAAAAATGTGAAAAAAGAACTAAATTTTAAGTAAAGGTACTTTAGGTTTCTCTTTTTTCCTTTCTTTTAAGATTAAGTTAAGATTTCTAATAAAAAGGGTAATAAAATTCTTCCCTACTATTTGTGTTCCTTTTAAAATAAATTGTTCTTTATCAATCATGTTTTCATTATATTGGGATATAATTTCTTCTATTTGTTTAACCTCAGAACCAAGATTTCTTCTCAAAAATTTCTCAATATCTTCTATTTGACTTAATAATGATACAATTTTTTCTGAATAATCTCGAATAAGTTCATTTATGCTTTTTAAATCGATTAATTTCAGGTTTATATCTTTTAATATTTCATTTAAAACCCATTCTCGTTTACCCATTGCATTAATAAAGACTTTATTCAGGTTTTCTGATATTCTCTGAATTTTCACATCTAAAGAAATATCTTCTTGATCATCTTTCAATTCAGCAAAACAAGAAAACTGATTAAATTCCTCATTGAAGGTTATTTGTATGAGTTTCTTTTTTTTTGCTTTTTTAGGTTCGCGTAAATCCTTCAATCCTGGAACGAAAAAGTTGTTATCTTGCAAAATAGCACCGATTTCTATCCCTAAGTCTTCTGAATTTATATCACTATCAAAAATTAATGATTTTTTTATAGTTTCTGGATTCAATTCTTCAAAGTCTGTTTCTGTAATCCATTTAGGAACAATATACTTTGTAAATTCTCTTAAAGATTCAATTTCTAGTTTTTTTAATATCATTTGATAAATTTCTTCAATTGAGGTATATGGATCACTTTCTTTAAATTGTATTCCTAACTTAGTTGATAGTAATGCAGGTATATCTTCTGGTTTTACAAATATTGGAATAATTTTTTTATCCAGTTTTAAAGCTGAACGCCATTCCATTTTAACGGCTTCAGAGTAAAGTGAATTTTTAGTGCAAAATAAAAGAACTACTTTGCTTTGTTTTAAATTTTCATCCATGTATTGATATATGTCATCATGCATATCTGATTCCCAATATAGAATTTCATTAACTTCTGGATAACTTGTTAAGATCCGCGTAATTCTGGGAATCTGAAAAAAGTCTGAATCCACTGTAGCATAACTTATAAATATTAATTCTCTATCTATCGGAAAAGATTTAATGAGTGATGGTGCTCGAATATGAGTGAGCAATTTATTTTTCTTTTTGCGATACATTAAAGAGAGTATTGTAACTAATAAAATACCTATAGGCTCAAAAAAAATAGCAAAAATTATAGTGTAATAAGACAATGGGGAAATATATGGATCGCTGATATAAATTATCGATAAAGCTATTAGTGGAAAACCAATAAAAAAGGAACCTAACCATGTAATTAACGTGGTGTGCTTATATTTCTTTGAAATGATAATCATTATTATAATAAAAACTATGAATGCATAATGCATTAGATCGAATGGCGAAATTAAACCACTAAATGAAGCAACTTGATATGTCATTGATTAAACACTCTTAAAGGTAAATTAGTAAATTGTTATATTTTACATTTCTTGATATTTATAAATGTATTGGTGCAATAATTGCATTTATTCGATTTTTTTCCTTTCTAATATTAATATAAATTTTTTAAATTCAGTAGATTAAGCTGTAGAAGCATTAGAAAAAAAGAGAAAAAAGATGTAAATATTTATTATTTTATTGAATACTAGAACCACAATTTTCACAGTAGCTGGCTCCTTCTCTTACTTTATGACCACAATAAACGCAGAAATTTTTACCAGTTGTTGGTAAAGGTTCTTGAAGTTTTTTTGGAGGAGCTATGTAATTTTCTGCGGGAGCATATTGAACAGCTTCTCCCAAGATAATTTCTCCAGTTTGAGGGTTGAATTTGTAACTAATTAATCCACTTGTTCTTAAATCTACGAGGACTCTTAAAACATCATTTGGTTTAATACCTACCTCTAATGCGAGATCTTCGAGTTTAACGGTTCCTTGACCACGATCCAAGATTGCGTTTCTCACGGCCTTTTTAAATTTCATATTCGTATAAAGTTGTTGAAATCCACCAAAAAAGATAATTAAGAAAGCAGGGATAAACAACCAATATCCCCAAGAGGAAAGGCCAATAAAATCTGTCTTAAGAGTTAAAAGAACTAATGATATGATGGCTACAGTTAAAAAAGCACCTCCACAAAAAAATGCGCCATAAGTACTTTCATATTTTTCTTTTGTATAATATCTGTCATGTGGCAAATTTTTCCACCATGATTTTTGAACAATAATACTTAAATTTAAAGTTTCAAATTGAAATTAATTTATGAGAGGTAAGATTATTTTAAAAACATTTTTAGTTTAATTTTTATCAGGTTTGTTAAAATAGTCGGATTAAAATGTATATCTTTGCTTATATGTATTATTAAGAAATTAGGAAATTAGAATGAAGGAACTTAAAGATAAAAACTGTTTTATAACAGGTGCAGCGAGCGGTATAGGACGCTCATTCGCACTAAATTTAGCTAAAGAAGGGATGAATCTTTATATTTCCGATATAAACATGGAAAATTTGGAGAAAGTTAAAAATGAAGTTGAACTACTAGGGGCGAAAGTATATACAGGTAAATGTGATGTTTCTAAATGCGAGGATTTTAAAGCAATTGCTAAAGATTTCTATTCCAAATTAGGAGATGTTGATTTATTAATTAACAATGCAGGCATTGCGATAGGTGGTGACATACTCGAAGTTAATTTAGAAGATTGGAAGAAAGTTTTAGATGTTAATTTGTGGAGTATTATATATTCATTAAACATATTTTTACCTCAAATGATGGAAAGAAAATCTGGTCACATTGTAAATGTAGCTTCAGGTGCAGGAATATTTGGTTCAGCAGAACCATTACCCTATATTACATCTAAATTTGCTGTAGTTGGCCTATCAGAAGCTCTATTTGGTCAACTGAATAGCTTTGGCATATCTGTTTCTGTTATAGTACCAACATATATTAAGACTAACATTTTTTCTACAGCGCAAGTTAAATTTTCTAAAAAGTTAGAAGAAGCTATAGGTAAGGAAAAATTAGAGCAGATTTATAAAGAATTATTAAAGAAAATGGCGAGTAAAGCAATTCTACCAGATAGAGCTGTGCAAAAATATATTAAAGGAATTAAAAATAATCAATTATATATTTATGATTCAAAAGGTATATTAACATTACTAGGTCTGAAAGGAAATCAACAGCATTACGAAAAATTTTTAATAGATTACAACCAGAATTTTATAAATGTGAAAAAGGAGCATTTTGGAAAATCTGGAGTAAATCTTGATGATTATCGTTAGTTTTAAGAATTATTTGATAAAGAAAACTTGGGAAAGTAATCTTTTTATAATACTTGATCTTATTGAACCTTAATTTCTTATCAAAGAAATATAAGAAATTCCAATAAAAAATAAAACTAGATGAAAGGTTTAAAGGATGACCGAAATTTTAAAACTGACAAAATATTCACTATTGTTATATACACTTGGTGGCTTGGTATTTGCGATTCTTTACTTATTTGTAACAGATATTTATCTATATGATTTGACTGCATGGCCTTTTGTTGATCCTTATTATCCAAGAGCATTTGGTGGAACCCTATTAATACTTGCTATTTTCTCGCTATTAATGTATTTCAAAAAAGAATGGGAACATATTAAATTAGTCTACGAATTAGCATTGTTATGGTTGATAATGGTACTAGTTTTAAATATTTTAGAGTTAGCATTATTAATTTCAGCGTTACCTATCTTAGCGATTACGAATACCATTATTAATACTATTATTGTTGTTGTATTTTTAGCTATTGGACTTTACTGCTATATGAAACAGAGAGGTTAGAATTCATAAATCAAAGTTAATAACTAAATAATTTTCCTTTTTTTTTTATAGTTTTTGAAACTAATAAAATAAAAAAAATTATTAATTTTTTAAATATTTAGTTAGAAATTCAATATTCCATTCTAAAATAAGACTTGTCCATGTTTGAAATTCACTTGAAAAATCTTCTCTTTTTATTTTATCTCCAGATATAATATGCTTTTTTACCAATTCAATAATTTCATTAATATATTTCTTTTCTAAATAGAATTCTTCTTTAGAAGCGATTTCACCATGACCAGGAACCACAACCTTAAAATCCATTTTAATTATTTCATCAATAACAGAAATCCAACCATTCGGATTACCAGAGCCTAACCAAGGATCAACTTGAGCAAACAAAAGATCTCCCGCAAATAAAATCTTTTCTTCAGGGATGTAGGCAATAACATCACCATCAGTATGAGCCTTTTTAAACGTTCGCAAATAAAGTGTTCGTTCATTTCCATGAAGAGTAAATTCTTCCTTAAAAGTTGCATTGGGATCTCGAAGGATAACTTCTCCTTTTTGGATATTGTTTATAAATCTCAAATCATTTTCGATATCTTTCCTTTTCTCTTCATCCTTCTCAGTTTTAAGTGCTTCTTTCATTTTATCAAGTTCTTTTTGTTCCATTGCCTTCAATTGCTCTATACGTACTGAATTCTCAGTTTGTATATTGTTTAAAGTCCGATCAGAAGTGATGATAAGAGTAGAGGTGTCAAATAGAGAATTTCCAATAACATGATCTAAATGATAATGAGTGATTACTACAACCTTAGGTTCTTTTCCAGTATACTGAATTACTGCTTTATTTAAATCTTTTAGAGCATTGTTGCTGAGGGTTGTGTCAATAATTACCGAAAAATCTCCTAAATCAATGAATCCTGCATTACTACCCATCCCAGAATCCGGTTTGGATATAGCACCATATATGCCTTCAGATAATTTATAGAGATTAAAAAATTCTGATTTAAAATCAATTTTCTCGAACATATTATATTAAACCTTTCAATTATCATTATTTTATTGATTATCTGAAATTGTATGTTAAAATGAATTTTTATTTTTATAGATTAATGCATTGAAGTTTAATTGAACCGATTTCATTAAACATTTAAAAAAATACCTTACTATGTCTCTTTTTTCAATTGAAACGAAATTAGAGCAGGATCCCTTATTTTAAATTTATCTGCTATTTTTCTTATATATTTTATCCGGTGATTTCTGATCAAATCATTTAGAATAAGGCATGGAATTGCGGCTAACACCAAGTAGAATGGTAAACCAAGCCATAATACCAAGCTAGGTATATTCAGAAGATTACCCGGTATTCCCAGATTTTTAATAAAATTAGTTAAAAACTCATAGATTATTAGAACATAACTAATTATTGCTCCTAATCCAGCATAACTTTTAAAAATAGTTTGGAACCAATCTCCCATTGATTTTAAAGTAAATGGTTCTTCTGCCCTTTCTAAACTATTAATACTCTTCTTATTTGAGTATATTATTCCGGAATCTTCCAAAAACCATACTATTGAAAATAATCCTAAAGCTAGTCCGAAGGTGAACATTAATAAAACACTCTCACTAAGGAGTCTCACTAATACCCCAACTTTCATTATTGTTTCAAACTCAGTTACAAGCGTAGCATCTAATAAAAAACTTACAATTTCAGGGGTCAAAAAAAGTGTTGAAAGATTAATCGCCATAAATGCCGGAAATATAGCTTTAGAAAACAGCTTAATTTTATCGATAGATGGTTGATAATGAATTCCATAAAACATTTTCTTGCCAAATATCTTTTTATGAATATAGATCACAACTGGAGTTAAAAAGTACCCACCAAGCACAAATCCAATAATACTTGAAACAGGAATAATTATTATGAAAAGAAAAGCCAGTTCATTAAAAACACTATCGAATGGTACAAATCTGCTTAAGGCAATTGGAAAATCTTCTCTAAAAATAAGACGCATAATGCTAATTATAATTACCCATAGCACAATATAAAAGATGTATAACAAGACTAGATATTTGTATTTAAAGATTTTTTTATGGCTCATTTTTAAATCAAGTTGTATTTCTAATTTCATATCATTTAATATGAGTATGATTATTTGTTCTTAATAAAATTTTGTTCAAATAGATTTAAAAATCAAAGTTTGATGAACAAAAAGTATTAAAGTGTTTAGAGGATTATTGATGAATTTTAAAAAAGCTGTATGTAATTCAATGTTAGATACAATTGGAAATACACCATTGATTAACCTCCAAAGATTAACAAAAAATCTTTCTGGTAAAATTCTAGCTAAAATTGAGTATTATAATCCTGGCTTATCAAAAAAAGATAGGATTGCCCTTCAAACTATATTGGATGCTGAAGAAGCTGGAATCTTAAAACCAGGTCAAACAATTATTGAACTAACAAGTGGTAATACAGGTACAGGTTATGCAATAGTATGTGCTCTAAAGGGATATCCATTTATTGCAGTTATGAGTAAAGGAAATACGAGAGAAAGAGCAAGAATGATGGCTGCTTTTGGAGCAAAAGTGGTTTTGGTAGAACAGGCAAAGGATTCTCCTCCTAACCAAGTATCAGGTGAAGATTTAGCTCTTGTTGAGAAAAAAACTCAAGAGTTAACAAAAGAATTAAATGCATTTAGAGCTGATCAATTCAATCTTGATGGCAACTGGAGAGCACATTATTTGCATACAGCTAATGAGATAATTGAACAAACTAATGGAGAAATTGATGCTTTCTGCGATTTTGTGGGAACAGGGGGTAGTTATGCAGGGATTTCAAAAGCTCTAAAAGATTATAATCCTGAAATTTTGTGTTATGTAGTTGAACCTAAAAGCGCTGCTGTTCTATCAGGAAAAAAAATTATCAATCAAAGTCATAAAATACAAGGGGGAGGCTATTCTATGCCAAAACTAAAATTTCTTCAAGATGTAGGAGTCGATGGATATGTTCAAATAACCGATGAGGAAGCGATTAAAACGGCACGCCAATTGGCGGAAAAAGAAGCGATTTTTGGAGGCTTTTCTTCAGGGGCAAACGTTGCCGCAGCACTTCGATTAATAAAAGGAAAAATAAAAGGAAAGACTGTAGTTTGTTTGATTTGTGATAGTGGATTGAAATATTTAAGTACAGATCTTTGGGCGCCATTAAAATAGAGATGGATTCGAAATTCCTAAATACTTTTCTATTACACCAAAAATTTCATCCTTGGTTCCAATATAACCAAATAATTGGTGTTTAGCCTTACCATGAGATGTATTATCAACTGTTTCGAATATATTTAACTGCAATTCGATCTCGCCATATCTTAATAGTTGAGGCTTATTTGGTGATTCTGAGTTATAAGATTGAATAACACCGATTTCACTTTCAGGCTGATCTCTTGAAATATCAAAACAATCTTCTTGCAATCTCGGGATATCATCTGATAGCTTTACAAGAAATCCAAATTCTTCTGAATCTGGAATCTTCATTACATAACCTATTTTTGCCGATCTCGAAAAATCAATATCTTCAGGTCTTATAGCAAGTTTGTAAATATCATCAACGTCAATTTTAAAAGCTACATAATTCTCTCCTTTTAAAAGTCTATCTTCAGGGATGGTTCGAAAATAAGATAAAGGTTCCGGATTCGATTTAGTTGGTATCAAAACTGTTCCAGGATTAGAAGCCCCTCCACTGATGATACAAGCTAAAGACCAGCTATTAACTTTTAAATTTGGTTTATATAAAATGCAATCATCTAAGAATTCGATACCGCAATAGGATACTCTCGTTGAAAAGAGTTCTTTAATTAAAGTAAATTGACGAGTAATTTCTCCTTGGTAGAATTCTTTTTTCATTTTATTTTCTATAATAAGAGGCGTTGAAACTGTACATGATGTTTGAGAATGGCCAAGAAACTCGTAATGTGCGGGATCTAAACCTGGAGGACAAAACCATCCTTCAAATGTAGAAGGATTTTCATAAAAATATTCTCTTTCTGGACTTATCCAATATCTATCTCCTCCAATGTCTCGCTTCCTGGCTTTAATAGAATCTTTAATTGTTGGATTTATCCATAATAAACTTATCGAGTTTAGTTTTGGGAAAATTCCTAAAGGTCGCCCCCCATATTGAGATATTATAACAGAATTATTGTCGTCAGTATTCAGTTCTACAAAAGGAGTTAATCCTTCTATAGAATCCACTAATTCGTTTCTAGTATAGTAATTCATAAAAATTAGTAATATAAGAACGATTAAAAACTTGAGTTAAAAAAAAGAAAAAAAATTACAAATTTAAGGAAGATAATCATCAAATTTCCAGTAATGCTCTTCCTCTTGTTGAATAATATCTTCAAACATCTTCTTAGTTTTTATATCTCCAAGTTTAGTTGCTTCGTCAATGATTTTCCTGTATAAAACAATTGCATAGTTTTCAGCTTCTCTGTCAAGCTTGATAAAATCATCTACTGCATTTCCTACTTCTGGTAATGGTTCAACAGTTGCTATAGCCTCTCTATCTATTTCATATATTCGTTCGGCAATCATCTCCATATGCTCCATTTCTTGAAGAAAAATTTCTTTTAACATCCCTGAAACTACACTGGCTTTATTCTTTCCTGTGACTACTTCCAATGGAGCTTTCTTTTTTCTCATCCTTTCCAGTCCGTCTGCTTTCTCGTGTTGATTGGTATATTGAATTATTGCTGAGATTTCACTAGCAAGAGCTTTGTTTAATAAATCTATATAGTCCTTAGTAAAAATTGATCGCCATTCAGATTCTGGAGTTTCTCCTAAATCAGGTTCGGGTTCAACCTGGGAATAGTCTTCAAACTTTAAAAGATGATCTTCCTCATCGTTGTAAATCTGTGAAAATAAAGACCAAGTCTCCCGATCACCGATACTTTTTGCAGCTTCTATTATTTGGCGGTACATAGCTAAAGCTTCTTCTTCAGCTTTTATACCTAATTCAGCAAACTCTTTTATAGAATTTCCTATTTTAACTTTATCAGGTTTGGTTGTAGCTTCTCCGCCTAATATGTAAATTCTTTCCATTATTTTGCCAAGATGCTTCATTTCTTGAATACCAAACTCCTTTAAGATTTTTCCAAACTCCTCGTAGGTCGTTGTATCTAGAAGATAATTTTCTTTTATTACCTTGCGCAGAAGTTTTTCCATTTTTGTATGTTGGAGTAGGTATTGAGCAGAGACTTGAATTTCACGAGCAACAGCTTTATTCAAAAGCTCTAAATATTCTTGAGTTGGTTTAATTGGTGGTGCCATTTTAAAATCTCCTTATTTAACTAGATATGAAAATATGTTAAAATTCAGTTTAAATTTTAATCCTTATAGATTATAAATTCTCAATAAAAACTTGAAGAGTATAAATCTTTAAAAGTTGAAGCAGATATATTACATTACTAATATTTTTGCATAAATTCAATAAAATAGAAAAAGGTCATTTTAGTGCCAAAGATTATTCATTTTGAAATTAATGCAGATGATATAGATCGTGTAATTGATTTTTATAAAAAAACATTTGATTGGAAAATAGAAAAATGGGATGGACCAGTAGACTATTGGAATATTGAGGCTGGAGAGGAAGATGAACAAGGAATTAATGGTGGTATCCAAAAACGCGAAGAAAAAGGTGACGAAATTTTTAATTATATCAGGGTTTCTTCTGTTGATAAATACGCTAAAGAAATCGAGAAAAATGGAGGAGAATTGGCCTCACCAAAAATTACTGTTCCAGGAGTGGGTTATTTTTACATGTTCAAGGATACTGAGGGTAATAAACTTGGTATTATGCAGGAAGATGAAAATGCTAAATAAATTTTTTCTTTTTTTTTAAAAACTATTTTTTATTGCTCGTAATCTTTAAATTTATCAACCCTCTCTTTAAGAAGGACAATCCATTCTTTGACTGTCTTTACATCTCCCCAGGGTTCTAATTCTTGCTCCTGTTGTGGATCTTTTATTCCGATTCTATTGCATGTCTCTGTTACAAAATTATCTAAATCATCTTCTAATTCTTTGGATATATCAGGGAATTTTTCAATCAAATTTTCCAATTCCTCTGGGTCATTTTCTAAATCATAAAGTTCCTTCTCTTCAGGAGTCTCCAAAGCAATTGAAATATAACCTAGGGCTTCTAACCTCGACCCAACATCGTCTTCATTTTCTTTAGCGTTTTTAATAAATTTCCATTTTGATGTTCTAACTCCACGTCGAGAAATTGCTTCATGCTCAAACATATATATTTTATCTCTATGTTGGTCTCTATCATTTTGTAAAATTGGTAAGAAAGATTTTCCTTCTAAAAAGTCAGGTATATCGATATTGAATAATTCTAAGATAGTTGGAGCCAAGTCTACAGATCCAATCAATGCCTTTTTGCGAATATTTTTCTCGAATTGATTTGGATATCGGAAAATTAAAGGTACATGCATCATTTGCTCGTAAAGATGAACGTGTGTGAAGTATATTCCGTGTTCATCCATAGACTCTCCATGATCTGCTGTAAAAATAATTACAGTATCATCTAATATTTCAGAATCCTTTAGATATTTTAGCAATCTACCTATCTCATCATCCATAAATTTTATTTCACTATCATAGAGAGCTTTAAAATAATTTAAGTCTTTGAATCCTTGCCATCTTCTTTGGAATGCCTTAAAAATGAAATCAAATTTCTCTGGAGCAATGTCTTGCATTCTAGGGTAATTTGATGTTGTGGGATTTTTAGGATCATCTTGATAGTAGATTTTTTCATATTCCTTGGGTGGTGAATATGGAACATGAGGATCCCAATAGTGAAGCATCATAAAAAACGATGCTTGATCATTATTTGAGTTAATCCAATTGATTGCTTTATCTGTTATTTGATCTGCATCTACTACAAATGTATTTCTTAAAGATCCTTCATCTGCTGAGAAGATATAATCTTGAAAACCTTTAACAAACCACCTGTACATATTATCAATTGCAACTGTTTTAACGCCATTTTCTCTTAAAACTTCAGGAAACATCACCACTCCATCAATAATTTCATGAAGAGAAGCATGTGATATAATCGTGTGTGAAACAGGATATCTTCCAGATAAGATGGTTGTGAAAGAAGGGTGTGTACAGTTTATGTGAGTAAAGTAATTATCGAATGATATCCCTTCACTAGCTAATTTGTCAATATTTGGGCTTGGACTGTTTTTATTATCTGAATAAGCAGGTTTATATCCATTACAGCCAAGATTTTGATACCTAAGAGTATCGGCAACGATTAAAATAACATTCATAATAATAACATATTTTTACTGTTTTAAAGTAGAATTACCAGAAATTGAAGCTAATTTTATTCAATTAAAGAGTAAAATTGTAATTATGAAAATTAAAATTCATTAATTAATTTTAGTTTATAACTAATTTATTATAGAACTTTTATGACTAACTTAGAAAATAGCAATAGAAAAGTTTTAATATTAGGAATAGATGGAGTTCCCTATTCCTTTGTCAAGCAATTAATTCAGGAAAATAATTTTCCAAATTTCAAGAAATTGTTTGAAATTGGATGCGCAAGCCCTTTAAAATCAATATTACCTACAGTATCAGGAGTTGCCTGGACAGCTATTTTCACTGGTGTAAATCCCGCGAAATTTGGCGTTTTTGGGTTTTTAGATTTGAAAAAAGATTATATTCCCTTCATTCCGACTTCAACATCCTTAAAATCTGACAATATTTTAGACTTCCTAAGTCAAATGGGTAAACGGGTAATTTCACTTGGAGTGCCAATGACATATCCTCCAAAAGAGGTAAATGGAATATGTGTAGGGGGCTTCTTAACACCAAGCTTAGAAAAAGGAATTTATCCTAATGAAATGTTACCGCTCTTTGAAGAAGAAAACTATATCGTTGATATTAATCCTATGAAAGCACGAGAATCTCTTGACTACTTTATGGAAGAGTTAACTAAAGTGTTTGAAGGTAGAAAAAACACGATGTTAAGATTAATCAAAGAACAAAAGTGGGATTTTTTTATCACACATTTTATTGATACAGACAGAATTAATCATTTCCTATGGCATTACTATGAGAACGGTCCCTCAAAATACAAAGAGTTTTTTATTGAATTTTATCAGAATATTGATACCATGCTTGGAACCATCTTAGACCTGATCGATGATAATACTATACTCATAGTCCTCTCCGACCATGGATTCTGTAAAACTAAAAAAGAAATTCAATTAAACTATTGGTTAAAAGAAAATGGATATCTGAATTTCAAAATAGAAAACCCTAAATCTTTTAAGGATATTACTGAAGAATCTGTCGCGTTCTCACTCACACCTGGAAGAATTTATATTCATAATGAATCATGGAAAAGTGGTAAAGTTTCTAAAAACGAGAGTGAGGGCATTATAAATGAGATTATTGAGAAATTAAGATTACTAGAGAATCCTGAAAATAATGAAAAAATCTTCAAAGAAGTTTATACGAAGAGTGAAATTTATTCTGGAAAATATATTGATGATGCGCCGGAAATTACCATTCTTCCGAGTGATGGTTATGAACTGAAATCAAAACTTAATGCAATAAGTTTTTTCAATCCTCCAGATATGGCAGGTATTCATACCTATGATGATGCTATGATATGCTTTAATCAAAATTTTGACCTCAAAACTGATATATCAGTTTTAGATGTTTACCCTACAATTTTAAAGATATTAGGTTTAGAATGCCCTGAAAATTTGGATGGGAAGTTAATCATTAAGGAATGATGGATTTTTATTAACCCCAATCACTTCTATATCCTTTTCCTCCCTTTGGCCAATTAAAGACTAGAGCCTTAGGTTCACAAACATACCAACATGCAGCACATTCCATACAATAATTCATAGATTTGATTTTAACTTTCTTTTTAACTATTTCAAAACAATTAGCTAAGCAAACATTTACACAATTTGCGCACCCAGTACATTTATCAAGATTGATAGTAATAAATTGTTCAGTATCCTCAATCCATTCAACACCAGGGAATTCTTTAGATTTCCTTATTTTAATTCACCTTTTATTGTAATTTGTTCTGAAAATATAGCAGGATCTGCCCGATCGACAAATTTAATTAATTTATTGCTTATAATATTGGCCCAAGGTTCTATAAGTTTAATTAAAAGAAGATATAGCGGTTCAATTATTTTTAACATATTCTTCATAAATGTATTAGCAGCTTGAGTAAAAGGAAATAAGAACCACTTATATAATCTCTTAAACTTATATAATAATTTTACGATTGAATTTAATGAAATTAAGGAAAATAAGAAAATATTTTGTTTGAACTTTGGTCTTTTAACTCCTTCTTTGTTAGAGAACTTCTTTTCAGAATAATCATAATTTTCATGCAACCAGTTTTGATAATAACGGAAATACATTTTAATCCATTTGCTTAAAATTTGAGGATCTTTTCTTACATAATCAATAAGAATTTTCAAAAATGGAGTAGTAAATTGAGTAAGTGAACCTAAACCCCAACCATTATGTATATACTTTTTTAACTTCTTTTCATTGTGTTCTTTTTGAGCTACTCTTAAGTTATACCGATTTCTAGCAGAAATTGACCATTGAATAATCGGATGTGATTTGATTTGGTTGTCATATCTTTTAAGGAAAGATACCGATGTATCATTCGCTTTTATTGCTTGAATAGCTATTTTAGCTGCTATTTCAGCTGAAAACCACGCTGCTGGGACTCCATCACATAATTCAGTACTTTCAAGTCCAGCAGCATCCCCTATTAATATCATACCACTGGTGTGATTAGGCATATTGCGCAGTTTTTTATCTAAACCTACGTAAATCTCAAAACCCTCCCACATTCGAGCTCTTAATTTGATGAAGGGTGCTACCTGTTCTCTCCACCAAGGTAATTTTGAAGTAATATTTTTATGGTACAAATCAAAAAGTTTTCTTAAATTAGGGACTCTTTCCTCTATTTTTAAGCATTGATCTTGCATGAAATGTAAACTATTCCGATAAGGCCAAACCATCAATCCATTTCCAAAACCCAATGGTGGTGCTATCTTTTGTTCATCCCAGCCCCAACACATTTTTACTGAATACCCAAAAACCTGATCAATCATTCTCTTAGGCATTTCGTAATCATATGTATCCGCTAATGAAATAGTTTCAGGTGGATATTTTTCTCTTACACCTGCCTTAATTGCTATCAAACCTTGAGACCCTTCCGCATCAATTACAATCTTCGAACGAATTTCTTCACCTTTATCTGTTATAACTCCCTTAATAACACCATCTTCTTTTATTACATCTGTTATAGTTGTTGATGTTCTTAATTCCACTCCTGCTTTCCTAGATAACCATTCACAAAACGGTTTACAATAGGTGTGATATCCAAAAGCTATAATCGGAGAGAATGGTTTTGGAACTTTTAAAGAGTCATCTATATCAATATCATTTTTGTCAATATCTTTTATAATATAATTAACAATACCATCAGCAGGTCTCTCAAAAGGGGGATTTCCATCTCGTATAAAATCTGGACCAAATAAGAACCCATAGAAAGGAATCGTGAGACCTGAAATAACTTTCTCTCCAACATTTTCAGATCTTTCAAGCATTAAAGTTTTTAATCCTGCATCACTGCAAATCTTGGCAGCAACAGGACCCCCAAATCCTGCACCGATAACAATTATATCGTATTTAGTTGACAAGAGAACATCTCATAAAAATAAAAATGGATATTATAATATTTGTTTATAACTTTTTAAAATTTTAAAAAGTTAAAAATTATTAAATAATTGAATTTAAAGAATAAGAATAAAAAAATTATGTAAATATTCTACTTTTGATATGCAACTTTAATTGACAGAGAAATACTTTCGTCGAATGCTTGACCCTCGACCATACATTTGCAAGATAGTTCTTTAGATTTAAAAAATTCAGTAAAATAGCCCAACCAATACCTTGAATATCTTTTATCCTGTCTGTGTCGGAACAACAAATGATATTGGTCTTCATTTTCGTGGGTTATGTCAATCGCATAAAAGTAGTTAGCAACTATCCATATAGTTTTAATCGAATTTATGATCTCTTCAATTGTAAGACTCTTTATTGGCTTTTGGTTATACCACATTATAATGTCAAATGCAACATTACTTTTTTGAGGCATATCTACTGCTTTTTCTGGAGCTTCTGCGGCAGCGATAAGTTGGTTAAATGTTGTTTTCCCGATTAACATCATTTTCATCTCTTCTCTCATTCTGATAAAAAGATCACGATGTAATTCTTTTTGCTCTCCATAAAATTTGACCGCTTTTTCAAGAAAAGAAATTACTAATTCATCTTCATCCTTGTATTTATTTATTATCGCGTGAATCTCAGGATCCATGGAATTATAATTATCATACATTTTTATGGCAGACGCAATGAGGTTCGAGATGGTCATCCCTTTTTCTTCTTTATATTTATCAATGATATGTCTGATCTCTTCTGGAACTTTTACAAACAAACCTAATTTCTCTTCATGTTTATCAGCATCATCATCATTTTTTGCTTGTTCTGCTTCTTTTGCCAAGAAATTCACCTCAAATCTTATTTTTAAACCTCAAAAATTATTCTACATCTAATGAAATATAATTCCCAATCGAATATATATAATTGTATATTTTAAAATCTAATTCTTATAAAAAATTAACATTTCAAACGACAAAAACCCTGTTTTAAAAATATATTTAAATATATTGTATATCTAATCTCAAGTTTGTGAATCATCCATTACTAATTGATTAGGCTCATATTGCTTTTCCATTCGATTACTTCTGATTGAATTTATGATGACATATAAAAATGCACTCCAAAGCACCAAAAGTAATCCTGTTGTAAATAAGAAAAATAATGGATTTTCCATAAAGGTCCCTAAGATTAATGAAGCTAAATATACAGAAGTAAGCCCAAATACGATAAAGCATCCAAAGATTGATATTCTCCAACGAAATCGCCCTTCTAGCAAATTATTGATATCAAACTCTAAAATATCATTATTTTCGAAAAGATTCTGCCTGCTGAACGCATTTTCAAAGCTCAGTATCTTACACTTTTTCAATAAAAGGTCATGACACCGCACTAATAAGAGTTTGCCAATATAGCAGTTTAAAATTCTCGAATTTAAGCTGCTACGTATGGCCAGATCTCCTTCTATACCACAAGCTTTAAATTCTAAATTAGAACAGTTAATTATTTTCAAAAACACGAAATCACAGTTTTCAAAGGTAATGAAACAACAATTCTTTATAGTTAAATCAATAAAATTACAATTTTTAAAAATAATAACTAAATTTGAATCAATAAATAAGGTTTTTGAGGTAGATGATTTAAAATTAATAAAAATGATTGGACTATCTTTAGAACCTGTCCCCTTAAGATCTTTTTCTAAAGCTATTCTCTTTAAATCATGATAATCATATATTTCCTTAATTATTCACACACTCCTTAAAATTTTAACAATCATTAATAATCTCTCTAATAAATTAAAAAAAAATTAATTTTAAATTAAGATTCATTGCATTTATCCGCCAAAGAATGGGGCAATTATGATACGTATTACAATCCCTGCAATGAGACCGATGATTCCAAGAATCAAAGCTGCAATTGCCCTTCCTTTTGGATCATCCACGACAATGCCAATGATCCCAAAGATGATCGCAATTGCAGGTACTAGCCAACTAATCAGAGAAAGGAGAGCTGCAATGTCAGATGCTCCCAACATAGAACTCATTGAAGAAAGGGCTGCCATTGCCCCGCTAAAAGGGATACAAATTAATCCAAAAATCAAACCAATTGTACCACATGTTCTTCCCATTTTTTTCGCCCAATTTTTTTTTGATAGGATTAAATAGGTATGAACATATTTAGATTTTTCATGAACTTATCCTCTCTTTATAAAGAAGAAAAATTAGTTGCTTCTGTTAATTTAGCGGGAGTAAACTTTTTATATAATATTTAGTTTTTGCTCTGTCCCTTATGTTTTAATAATAATAATGATGTAAAGACAAAAGACCTTTTCTCCCAAAAAACTTGTAGTGTATTAGAAAACTAAAAAACGCGATATTGTAAAGACCCTATGTGAATATATAATAGTAAAGTTTATTTGAACAATAAATTAATCATTTTGTTCTCTGATTTTGATGATTAATGTTTTTTTACCCTTTGAAAAATAATTCTTTAAATCCAAGAATTTTTTATATAAAAAGTAAGGATTTAATCATCAAGAAGCAATAATTTAAATAGTTTTGAGGTTTTCCGATATTCCGTAGAGGAACATCTAGGGCATTTTGTTTCGCGGTCTTTATGGGTATAGAATTTTTTTCCGCATTTCTTACATTTTAATCTTGTCATTATTCAGCTTTGTTTTTAATTTAAAGTATTTCATTAGAATTTTTAATCTTTGCTTTGGTTTTAATAGGATTTTTAGAAGATAGCCTCGCATTATTTAAGCATTGAGTGATTAATATATTGTTATATATAGTTTATATATTTTCCAAATCCTTATTTTTAAAGGTTTAAACAGTTTTGAAGTTATTACGAAACATTTAAATACTTATATAATATATTTATATATCGGAACATATTAGGAAATATAGAAAAATATTCTCAAAAATTAATGTAAAAAGGAAGTCAGAAAATGCAAGATAGAAAAACTACTTTAGGATTTGTAATTTGTCTTTCAATAGTAATGGCTGCGGCTTTATTTATGGTTTTTAGCTTTAACGGAGGATTTTTTTTCTTTACCCCATTTATTCCAGCGATTTTTATATTTGTTATTTGTATAATTGTGATTGGTGCTGCTTCAAGTAATCAATCAAGACAACGAAGAAGTGAGCCATATCCATATTATTATCATTATCAAAATCGAAACCATCAACAGCAACAAATTCCAGTTGAAAATCCCTATAAAGTTAAACCAATCAAACTAATAGATGATAGCCCTAAAGTAGAAGAAGAGGAATCTAATGAGTCTAAAGATGTACAATTTTGTATGTTTTGTGGTATTAAAATTGATAGAGATGCAGTTTATTGTCATCAATGTGGTACAAGATTAAAATAATACTAAAATAAGTTTATTTAAAAGTTAAAAATCAATTATATGGTAAAATTAAGAAAAAGATGAATAAAAGTGGACAGATTTATAGTGCAATTTTAGTTGTCTGTCTATTCATTTCGATATTTATCATATTTAACACCTTTTCAGTTTGGAGAAATAATTCTGAGGGTGAAAGTCCCATTGCATCAAATTCTGGATGGAGCGGAGGAGTTATTATTCAATACAATGAATTTTATGCACCTCATGCGGATGCATCTAAGAAGATTGATTGGTGGTTTGCTAGTTTTCCCTCAAATGTCTCTTTAATCGTTATGATAATGAGGAATTTTTATTATACAGAATTCCTGGATCTTGAAAGAACCTATGGTTTAAACGCAACCGTTTTTGATTTTTACTTTGAAACCTTTATCGTAGCAGAGAGCAATAATAACTCTGGTGAGATGGATCTATATTATGAAGATCACTGGTATGTTGTATTTATTAATCTTGATGATGATATGGAGGCTTCACAATTAGAATTTAGAGTAAATTTTGACGTGTATGAACAAGAATATTTTTACATAAATCCTATAGCCAGTATATATATGGTTTATGGAGTGGTCATTTCTTTAATTATTATAGGTTTGATTATTAGAACTATTAGAAAGAGAGTAATTTTAAATAAACCTGCTCCGGTTCCACCATATCCTTATATTCCTAAAAAACAACAACAGCCAGTTTCACCAAATTCTTATATAGAAAAAGAGAAAATCCAGAACATAGAACCAGAAGGTTCAATACCTAAATATTGTCCATATTGCGGAGAATATATGGATAGAGATGCAATATTCTGCCACCAATGTGGAAATAAATTCTAATAATTTTAATTCAAATTAAATAAAAAATATTAAAAAAGAAAAGAAGAAGGGAGAGAGAATGGATTTATATGATATTTTTTTTAATATTTGTTTAGGATTATTTATTGGGGGTTTAATATTTTCGATCATTTCAGTTTTTCTTGCTCACATG
Source organism: Candidatus Hodarchaeota archaeon (assembly GCA_048887165.1). Lineage (GTDB taxonomy): Archaea > Asgardarchaeota > Lokiarchaeia > Sigyniarchaeales > SOKP01 > SOKP01. The sequence goes on from JBHLJZ010000023.1 coordinate 25,555, forward strand.
GAATCTCAATCGCTTGGACAAGAAATTGATACTGAAGTTGATATAGATGCAGATGTAGATGTCGACGTAGATATTGACGTAGATGTTGATGTAGATGTTGACATCGATGCAGATATAGATGTTGATGTGGATGTGGACATCGATTATGATATAAATGGGGCGGAATTCGACGTGGATGCAGATGTCGACGTTGATCTGGATGCAGGAGTAGAAATTGATTCAATCGAAGCAGATGTAGATGTGGATGCAGAAGTTGACGTAGATGTCGATACTGATATAGATATCGACTCAGAAGTCGACATGGATGCAGATAGTATAGGAAGTACCACTACTCCTGCTCCTATAATGTTATTATTGTCAGCTTTTTTCTTAGTTTTTGGAATTACGGGTATGGCTTTTTATTTCAGTTTTCAAAGTTTAAGATTTATAATGTTTATAGGTTCACCAATAATTGCCTTTCTGGCTTCTAAGTATCTCAATAGACTTTGGAAAAAGATTGCTAAATCCCAGTTTTATAAAATATTAAGTACACAAAATCTGATAGGTAAAGAAGGTGAAGTTATATTACCTGTGGATTCAAGAGGAGGGGTAATTAAAATTGAATCCAAAACACCAATGAGATTTGAAAAAGTTCATGTTAAACCTCTTGATGAATATAAATCGTTTGAGAGAGGAGAAAAAGTTTCAATTGTTTCAATTAAAGATGACTTCCTTTTAGTTGATAATAAAAAAAATAAAAAATATTGAAATTGGAGGTGAGAAAAAGATTAGCGTAAGTAATAAAGTCGAGGAAAGAGAGACAATATTTTTTCATGGAAAGGATGTACGTTCTAAAAAATTTCAGAAACGTATGAACCGAAAATCAAACACAACACTTGCTTACGCTATACTTATCAATTCGATTATCATAATTGGATTAATTATGGTAATCTGGATTGTCATCACTACAATAGGATCTGTTTAGTCCTAAATCATTCAAAATCATAAAAAAAATCAATCCAAAAAAAAAAATTAAAAATTAAATAACAATGGAGGTTTAAAAGAAGAGTGTTATTTCAAGCCTTATCGCCAATTATCATCGGAATAATTGTAACAGCCTGTATCATTTTATTCCTATTTATTATCTTTCTTGCAGCGCGATATCGAAAATTTAAAACGAATCAATTTGTAATTCATCTGAGAAACGGTAAAGTAAAATCTGCTGGATTAGGTGGAAGCTTATGGTTATTACCATTAATTGACGAATTTATTGTAATCCCAACTACGAGTATCCAGACTCTTGTTGAAGCACATGAACAAGTAGTTTCAAAGGAGTATCAAAACATTGAAATTGAAGGATTGTTGATCTGGAAAGTTATTGATCCCGAAAAAGCGTTCAGTGCAGTATCTTGGAATATGAGAGATAATAACTACGTCGAAAAGATACTTAAAGGCGCTACTGAAGCAATTATCCGTACTACTTGTGCAAATATGCCGCTGGAAAAAATTATTAGAGAGAGAAGGGAAATAATTGATCATGTTGAGAAAGATTTGCATGAATTAACGGCGGACTGGGGTATAATAATTGAATCTTTAGAAATTATAGAAGTCATTATTGGAGAACCAGAGCTCAAAAAGAATATGGAGGCTACAAAGCAGGCAGAAGAATTTAGGAAAGCAAGAATTGCTAAAGCTGAAGCTGAAAGAGAGTCGAGGTTAAGAGAACTAGAAGTATCAAATGAAGTTGGTACTCAAGAACAACTCGTTGAACGTGAAATTGAGTTGAGGAGAAAAGATAAAGAAATTGCTATAGCACAACAAGAAAGAGAGCGCAAGAAAATTGAAGCAGATGGTGATAGATTAAAGAAAGTTATTGAAGCGGAAGCTGATGCGGCTGCGATTAAAAAGAGGTTAATCGCTCAAGCAGAAGGTGAAGCAGAAAGCATCAAACAGCAAATGTTGGCTCAAGCAGAAGGTTTCCAAAAACAAGTTGAAGCGATGAGTAGCGCTGATCAAAGGTTTTTAGCTGTTCAGTTGACTAACATCTTACCTGAAGTATTTAAAAATATTAACCCAGATAAGATGTTTATTATGGGAAATGGAGATGAAGCCTTTAGTAGCCTTTCAAGAGCAATTCTACCATTCCTACAGTTAGTGCCTGAATATTCCGATAAGATAAAGAAATTCCTTGGAAATGGCGATTTAACCAATATCAAAGAAATAGTGGCAAAAGTTGTCAAATAATCAACATTTTTTTTTTAAATTTCTACCACATAATAAAAAAAACATATTTTTATAAAAAAATCAGGGAGAGAATTATTAAATTAAGATTTTTGGTATAAAAATAGAAAATTTGTTTAAGGAGTCGTTAAAATGGTTGGAAAAGTTGAAGAACTATTAATTAAAGGCAATATGGAACTACAATGGAAGATTAAGCAGGACTTAGAACAAGTAGAGTCAAATCCCAAGAAAGTTCCAAAATATCCAGTTTTAATTCTTACTTGTATGGATCCCCGGATTGATATCTATCGTATCTTTCAGCTAAAACCCGGAGATGTATTCGTATTGAGAAATGCGGGAAATCTATTTACTAAAGATGTGTTACGGTCGATATTAATTGTAATTCATGAATATAATGTTCGGCATATTGTAGTTTTGGGACATATTGATTGTGGAATGACTAAGATTAAATTAAATGAATTGAAACACAAATTAACTAAACCTGCTTTAGCAGCAATACTTCGAAATGGCACAAATATTCCAATTGAGCTTCAAAAGTTTTTCAAAATCTTTATTGATGAAATAAAAAATATAAAAACTCAAGTCGAAAAAATAAGAAAAACTCTTGATATTCCTTCTTATGTTTCAATAGCAGGTATGTTATACGATGTGAATTCCAGTTGGGTGTTTGAATATGAAAAATTTGGGAAATACAATTTTGTTGAGAATTTTATGCGACATTACAAAGAATTTATAGAAGGCAAGAAGTATGATTTTATTGATTATATTGAATCTATTGAGAAAGAAATTATTGAAATAGACGTAAAACCCCAACAGGAAATTAAAGTTTCAGAGGGTTCACCTTTGGAGGATAAAATTGAATGTAATATAAAATCCAAATCGGAAGCTATCAATCCTGAATATATTGAAATAAATCAACAACTTGAAGAATTCGAAAATATAGTTGAAACTTTCAAAAATGTAAAATTAATTATGCCAAAAATCCAAATACCAAGAATATATATCCCAAAAATCAAGGTAACAATCCCTAAAATATATAAAAAAGAAAAAAAGTAGGTTATTAAATCTTATCTACAATAAATCTTTTTTTTTGATTTAAAATAAAATTTTTTTTGATTTTTTTCAATCTAGTCGTAGCTTTTAAAAAATGTGGTAATAAGATATTTAAAGATGAGTCAGATGAGGTCGAATATAATTATGAAAGCTTCATAACTTTTGAAGAATCCGCAAAATCAAAGATTATGAAAGGGTTTACCGAAGCTATCAATCACAGGAAGTTGATAGTAAGAGAAAATAAGGAAATTTTAGACTATCTGAAAGAAACTTATAAGAAAGAAAAAATTGGAGCGATAAAAGTATTAAATAGACTTATAATCAGGTGTGATAATTGTGGAATAAAAATTGCTAATAAACATCAGAAGTATTGCCAAAATTGTGGATCAAAGGTAGAGATTAAAATTTAGTCATAATCTGGAAATTTTCCGAATAATGTACATAAGAATTCTATATCTAGCTTTGCATTAACACTACAATAACGATAAGGCGATCTATAATCATTTTCTTGATCGAAAATATTCCAATCCCTTTCAATTACACTCCAATGGATATGTGGAAACTCAGAACCATTTACTGGATTTAAAATTCCCAGAGTTTCCCCCACAGAAACCTTATCGCCATTCTTTACTGTGATATTTAGCATTTGAGCATCTATTACAGATTCATTATATGTGCACGGTTCAAATGCTATGAATGTCTTCCATTTGATATTAATAGATATAAACACATCAATAATCCATAAATTGTTACTCATTTGAAATTTATGAACAGAAGTAACAACTCCATCTACAGGTGAGATTATCTCTGTATCGTTTCGGAGTGTAAAGTCAAATCCTTGATGTACTTGCGTTCCACCGGGTTCATGAAAAGTCTGAATACCTGATACTACACTAATATCATTAATAGGTAACTCAAAAACGGGTGTTTCAGCTAAAAAATAAACGATAGTGAATCCTGCGAAAATGCCTACTGAAACTAATGAAGTAATAATAAGAATAACTTTGATCTTTTTATTCATAGATATATTCTAACAATAAAAGATTAAAAGCTTTTGTTGTAAGGTAAAAATTCCTTAATAAAAGCATTATTTCCAAAAATAAATGTGAAAAAATTTTTCAATAATTAAAAATTCAAAAGATATAAGTAATTTTTACCAATAATTTAATTAACAACAAACCGCCTCTGTTGCTTAGCAGGTAGAGCGTTGCCTTGGTAAGGCAAAGGTCGGGGGTTCAAATCCCCCCAGGGGCTAAATATAAAGTATATATACAATATAGCCGGTGTGGCTTAGTTGGTTATAGCACCAGACTCATAATCCTACTGAAAAATGGGTCAGACGGATGTAATCTGGAGGTCGTGGGCTCATATCCCACCACCGGCATTTTCTACTTTTATGATCATACATTAAAATGATACTTTAAAATTACAATAACATAATTGTAAACTTTTAAATATTATTCTCACACATTTTAAATTACTTTAAATTCAATTTTAAAAAATAAAATGAGGTAATTAATTATGGTATTAATAATTTCAAGAACAAAGTTTCCTTTTTCCAAAGCAAAAGAAGTCTCAGAAAGATTTCTTGAGGTTTCAAAAAAATTTCCTCCTGATAAAACCTTAGAAAAGCAAATTCTACGCTTGGCAGCAAGAGTTAGAAATGATGAAGTGGAATCCATTTCTGTGTCAGAAGTGAAGGAAGGAAAATTAGCAGAGGTACTAAAAAGAGCAGTAGAACAGCAATTATTATACAGAGATATTGAGGGAATGAAATTCAAAGTAGATACTTATTTCTCAGGTGTAGAAGCTTTACCAATGATAGGACTTAAGATGCCTGAGTAAAATGGTAATAAAGCCCTAATCATAATAATGATTTTTTTTTATTAACTATAAATTCATAATTAAAATTCGAAATTACCATTTCTAATTATAGTTTTTTTTGAACCATCTTTATAAGTAGCTTTTAATGTTGGTTTATAAAATAAGAAGTCTCTATGGGTTCTGGATTTGTTTTGTCCACCATGCATCTGTTCATTATTACCGAATGCTATATGGGCAGTTTTAAGGGCTTTTTCATCCTCAAGTAAATTTCCTCTCAATTTAGCACCAGGGTTAAGTCCAATTCCTAATTCTCCAATTATTCTTGCTTCTTCATCTAAACTAATAAGATCTTCAACATTCTTAACTAATTCTCGATCTTCACTCTCAAGTTTAATAATTTTCCCATTTTTTACTTCAATCTTTAATACTTTATTTACTTTTCCAATGTCACCAATAGAACCATCACATACAATAATACCATCACCCTTAGATTCAACGGGGCCACACCATATTTCTCCACAAGGTAAATTAGCTAATAACGGTTCTTTAGTAATTTTAACATCTGTTGAAAACTCTCGATCTTCAATATATAAAACGATGTCTGTTCCTCCTGGTGCTAAGATATGTACTTTTTTAGCATTTTCGAAGCTTTTAATTAATTTTTCTGCTGTATCTACCATTTCCTCATAATTAATATCCATAGGACCATCAATCATCATAGATTTAGTAATCCCTGAACCATGACCTAATCGAATTGATTTAGTGGCAAGAATTTTATGTATCCATTTAAGACGAAATGGGGTTTCCTCACTTAATCCTTTAAATACATTAATAATTATTGTTTTACTTTGTGCTAACTCAGACATTTTTTTAGGTATTTCTACTAATGGTCGGTTATTTTCAGGTAAAAAAAATAATTCTACTGTACAGCCATAACCGATTGCTGCATTAGAAAAAGCTTCTCCAATATTTTTAGTAGATTTATCAGTAACAATTAAAACATTATCATCCTTATTCATGTTCATTACATGAATCAAAGCATTCAGAGCTGAATTTTTCATTTTTTGGAATTCACTCATTATGATACTCACATTTTTAGTTTTAGATTAAATATTTCTCAATGTTAGTAGAAATTAGAAATTAAACTTAATTCTTTCTAAAATAATTACATAATTATTTTGCTTGATTATCAACTTTTTTTGCGTTTCCAGTGAACTCGATTCATTAGCGGTGCATTAAGCTTGATAGCTCCTGGTTTTGGGCATTCCATTACACAACACCCACAATACCAACACTCTCCCGGATAAAGCATGATAGGAGGTTTGTTATTTTCTGGATTCGGCATAAAAAGGTCCACTTGACATGTTTCTATACATATATTGCATCCTATACATATATCTGGATTGAATGTTATTGGATTCGATATATTCGATTCTGGAATTACATATACCTTTTTATTTAACATTAAAATCCCCCTTTTATATATTCCTTATTATAAGCTTCATAGTTCTCTTTAAGAGAACCATAATAATCAATAGATCTTTCATCAACCTTTACTTTGTTATCCTCAAGTTTTACTGTAATAAATTTATGCCATTCAGGTGGATCAGTTTCTGGATAATCTGATCGAAAAAAGTATAAATATTTAGAGCTTGCTTTCCGTGCTAAACAAGAATGAATTATTAATTTCGCATTTGTAATGATATTTAAAACCTCCAAGGACCGAATTAATTCATGTGGATTTTGAGCATATAATTTTTGCACATCTACATTTTCTATTTCTTCTAATAAGCTCAATCCTAGATTTAAATGTTTATCGCTCTTAATCTCACCACAATAGTTTTGCATAATTCTTATAACAGCCATATTTAACTCTTTCCATCCTAGTCCATTACTTCGATTGAGGAGTGAATAAACGCGATTTTTTTCAATAGCAACTTGTTTATAATCTATAATTGGTTTAGCAGTCTTGATAGCATAATCAGTAGCATGCCTCCCAGCATAATAACCAGTAGCAGCAGCATGACCAACACAATCTGAAGCGAATAATTGATCACCTGCTGCGTAAAGGCCCTCAAGATTCGTTCTAAGGTCCCAACCATTTAAAATTCCACCGGGTAGACCGAAAAGTTGGCGCTCTCGTGGCAAAAAAGCAGCAGAGGTCCATCCTTCTCCATAACTTTGAAGTAAATGCATATCAGGATCAAATCCTCTTTCATTATAATCCTGTAATATCGGAATCTTTGATTTTCCTTCTTCTCCAACCATTAATCCCCATATAGCCCTTCGTTCGTGTTCTGGCATACCTGGTAAATCTGCATAGAAAGGCAATTTATATCCTTTTTTTGAAAGTTCTTCTATAGGGTATGTATCTGGTCCCTGAAATTCATACAAATGAAAATCAGATTCTCCTCCTCCCTTTAGGAAAAATTTTTGTCCTGGTGCTGGGTAATATCTTTGAGAGACACTATTAAGGACATTTCCATCCCTGTCAATCCACGGTATTTCCCTACCATTTGCATCAACCATTGAACATGCATACCAAGTATTATGAGTATTGCCAGTTCCATAGGGTGGATAACTTCTCTCACCTGACCATTGTGCTCTAATAGACTTTTCCATCATTGTAAACTCAACACCAGCTCTCCAACCCATGGCATGACCATCTCCATTACATTGTAATGGTCGAAATTCAGAAACTCCTGGTAAACTAGGGGAAAAAAGCCAAATTCGAGTTGGACGAGCCATACATAATATAGTAGCCTTAGATTTAAATATAAAAAATTCCCCTGTTCTACTATTTACACCTGTGGCTCCAACAACTTTCGCTCCTTGTTTGGCAACTTCCGTTAATAAATTTGTTGCCATTGTCCTATCATAGATTTCTACACCTAAACGCTTGCATTCCTTATAAAGGGCAGGTTTAAAAGTTGAACCCCATACTCGTAATGTAAATCTATTTTTATAATCATAAGCAAATAAAAGTTTGGTCTTTTCGTCTCTAAACTCAGCCCCTTTAAATTTATCTTCAGTATCCCTGATTTTTCCTCCCATTTTCTCCAAATCTAATAGTCTATCATAACCTTCTCTACACTCAATATAGTGTGAAATCCCATTATTATAACCACGATGATCTTTTATCATTGCTAATGTCAACTCTTCAGGGGAGACCTGTGAACAAGGGTTAGTAGCTGCTGATTCCCAGTGATCACAACCTGATCCACCAGCTCCGCTCCTTATTGTTGCTCCTTTTTCAATTAGTACCACTTTTACTCCCTTTTTAGCTGCTGCTATTGCAGCCCAACATCCTGCTATACCTCCACCTAAAACTAATATATCAGCACTTATTTCACTCTGCTCATCCCATTTTATGGGATATGGCCATTTCAATTTTTCAAAAACCTGTTGTCTCATATCTTGTAACTCTTTATTTGAATATCTATCTATTTTTTCTAATAGAAAAGTCTATTCTTTCTTTACAATTGTACTTCCAGCCCGTTCAAGTGCCTTATTCATAAATTCGGTTTGAAATCCTGGTGTATAATTCATATATTTTGGTATTGGATATCTTAATCCTCCTTTATGAGTTGCTTCCAATCCTTCAATAATACTTTCTAGTTTACTATTTGGAATTGAGAACATAACCTCCGAATCTTCTGCTCCACCCCAGACTCTATCACCATTCCCTAATATTACTAATTGTGGCTCATCAGTTAAGAAAGTCTTAATTACACCATCATGACATGAACCTGCTCTTCCAGCAGCAGTAAATTGAAAGATTCCTCCTTTTAGATAAAGGTAAGATTGAATCAATCTCATTGCTTGAGCGGGATTACAATATATTTGGACAATATCTGGCTTAATTTTAGTCTTTGTCAATGGTGATATCACTAATCCTAAAAATTCATTGTTTAACAAGTATAAATTCTTATACCACCTCTCTGCTGTTTCAACATCTTTAGTATATAAACCAACACTAAATTGATTTAACAAATTTAAAGAATCTTCAGTAATTGTATCCCATCCATAGACACCTCTTGCTAATTTACATACACAATCTTCTTCCGTAATTGCCAAAGTCCAACCGTATGAACGCACCATTTTAAAATTTTGACATAAGAAATTTTTAAATTTCAAATCTTTTTTAAGTCTTTTGCATCCATCTGGAATTTCTTTTTCTTCTTTGATTAGCTTTATAGCAATAGGGAAACTACTCGGTCTTAAATATTGTTCCAATTTTAAGCCTATTTCGGTATAGATTGAAAATTTCTTACTCATCTAAATACTTAACTCAAATATATAATTTCATTAATAAAGAGTATATGTATAAGTTAATTTAATTTATTATTGATTTACCAAGATAAAAATAATTTATCGAAATTTAATTTAAAATGAATAGCTTTTCTAAATTTGAGACATTTTCGTATAAATCTGTAAATGATTTAAGAGAAAAAATAAAACATCTAAATATAGACCTACCAATTAATTTTAATGTTAATGTTTTAAAAGAAAAAGTAAAACTAAATGATAGGTTTGTCGCAAATAGATTAGCTATCCAACCAATGGAAGGTTTTGATGCTGATTTAGATGGGAAGCCCAGTAATCTAACATTTAGACGATATTCTCGTTATGCCAAAGGAGGAGCGAGCTTAATATGGTTTGAAGCAACAGCTATTTCTGAAACATGTCGTTCAAATCTACACCAATTAATGTTATCTGAAAAAAATGTTAAAGATTTTAAAGAGATAGTTTCAAGAACGAGAAATTACGGTGATAAAACTATAAAAAGATTGGGTTTTGAAGGGAGTATTCTGTTAATTTTACAATTAAATCATTCGGGAAGATATAGTAAATTACATGAAAATAGATTTCCCATAAGAGCATATGATAATTCGGAACTAGATAAGGCAATTAAAGTTTCAGAAAAAGATGGAAAAATTATTTCTGATGAAGAGATTGGTGATATTGAAGATCTATGGGTGCAAAAATCATTATTGGCTAAAGAAGCTGGTTTTGATGGTGTTGATATAAAAGCATGCCATGGCTATCTCATAAGTGAGCTTTTAACTGCCAGGAATCGAGAGAATTCTAAATATGGGGGGTATTCATTAGATAATCGTTCGAAATTACTTTTTAACATCATAAGAAAGTTAAAAAAAGAATTAGGATCTAGTTCCGATTTTTTCATAACATCCCGTTTAGGAATATATGATGGTATTTCTTACCCTAATGGATTTGGTGTTAAATCCATAGAAAATGAACAGTTTCCTGCATCGATAGACCTTTCAGAACCATTAAAAATTATTGAAAATTTATATAAAAACAATATAAGATTAATCAATATCTCAGCAGGGAATCCTCATTATAAACCTCACATTACTAGACCATATGATACTCCTATAGAAGGAGGATATACCCCATCCGAACATCCTTTAATAGGTGTACATAGACTGTTTAAACTAGCATCTCTTATTAAGCAAAAGGTTCCAGAAGATATGGTATTAATAGGGTCTGGTTTCTCATACCTTAGACAATATGCAGGATATATTGCAGCAGGTTTAGTTAGCCAGAATATGGTAGACATATGCGGATTTGGAAGAATGGCTATTGCTAATCCAGATTTTCCTATACAAATCTTTCAACAAGGTCTTATAGATAAAAGATTAACTTGTATTACTTGCTCAAAATGCTCACAATTAATGAAAGAAGGAAAAAATACTGGATGTGTTGTTAGAGATCCTCAATACAAAACTTAATTCTTATTCGTAGATTTTTCCGTTCGCAAACTCTTTCCAGATATTCTCAAACCAACTATCTTCTCGTGGAATATCTCTTACTCTTTCCCATTCAACACTTATTATACCTTCTTGAGATTGAATGGTCTGAATCTTATCACTTAAAATATTAGAGCTTTTTATGAACTTAAATCGATTTAGATCTTTTGGTGGAATAATACATTTTTCATTAAGAGAATTATTTAATTTCTCCCTTAAGATAAGATAAGATCCTCTACTGCCACCTTTCTTTTCATGATAATTTAATATTGATTCTAAAAATAAATGTTGAGTTAAAAGAGCATCTTTAATTCGCAAAAAATCTATGATTTGGATATTATTATCTAACACTAAGATTGAATTGAAATTGTATAACTGGTCAAGCACTTTTTTACTCTCTTCAAGGAGGCTTTCCGGAGGTCTAACAATCTCAGCATATTTAGACATTCTCTCTTGGATCTGCTTCAATAAATTATTAGGGGTTAAAGATTTTATATTTTTTTTACTTGTTTTAGATAAAACAGAATTAAAATCGTGTATTAAAACTTCTAATTCATTTTTTGCTAAATTAAGAAATGTAGTTCGATCTATAGATTTTATATCTTTATACCTTTTTCCGATTATCTGTGCTGCTCTCAATCCACCTACTTGACCAGAATTTAATGCTGCTCCTCCAGGTCGATGAATTCCATGGCTCCCATTTATTTCTCCAATAGCAAATAAATGTTTAACATTTGTTTCCCACCAAATATCTCCAGTTACACCCCCATTTAAATGCTGATTACAAACAGCGATCTGAAGAAAATCCTTATTTATATCGATATTATGGTCTTTATATATCTTAATAGCATTTGGATTTAACCTTTTTAATCTTTCAATTGGAGTTTCGGCTAATGCATTTGAATTAGATAAATAATTTTTTGCTGTCGAATCTAAGTCTTTTTCATTATACTCTGTGGGATTACAGGTGAAATCTAAAAATATATTATTTCCTAAAACTTCTATTTCAAAATATACGGCGAGATCTATAAGTGATGACCCATAATTTTCAATCCTTTCAACATTAAAAGGCCATTGGTATCCTTTTAAAAAAATAGCTTTGGATAATAATTGAAATGAAGGAAAATATTTCCTTAAAAATTCAACTTGATTTCCATTGGAATCTACAGAAACAAATCGGGGTATAACTTGCATATAGGATCCAGAAACATTCCACCTAAAATCTATTGAAGCTAAGCCAAATTGAGATTCTGTTAAATTCTGTAATTTGCAGCCAGCAGTGATTGCAAGGCCGATACTACCCCTCTGAGACTCAGGATAAGCTGAATTTTTATACAATATTGCAGGTCCTCCAGTTGCAATAATTATATTCTGAGCTTGGAAAATTTTTATTGAATTTATTATATTATATATATCTTTTTCTGAAGATAGGTCATCTAATTTGATGCAAAATAAGCCCACTGCCTCACTTCTTTTATTTATATTATCTTTAAGAATATGAAATGCATAATGTTTATCAAAAATTGTAATATTTTGATTTCGTACTGCTTCTAATAAATAATTACACATTATTCGAGATGTCAATGGTCCTATTGAGGTTGCTCGTTGCTTGGGATCATTATCTGTTTTATATCCTACAAAACCTCCGAGTTTATCGTGAGGAAAAGGAATACCTAATTGAACTAAATGAAAAAACTCTCTTGCTGAATTAGATGCCTCTACTAAAGCAATATCTCCATGCATTGCCCCACCTGAATAGAGGTCTTTTGCCATTTCAAAAGGTGAATCAAGTTGCTCTCCTACGATTGATAATTTATAATAAGTTTGTTTATCAGAGCCTGCATTAAATGAAGTTCCTCCACCTAGTTCTTCAGTAATGACAGCTATTTCTGAAGCATTGATCCCTTCTTCTAACAAATGAAGGGCACAATTTAAACCTGCAGCTCCAGAACCAATTATTATTGATTTGTACTCTTTAATCTCAAATTGTTCTAAATTGAATTTTATTTGATTCATTTTGGTTTCCCCTTTCCTATAAACGGTGTAAATGAAAACCGCCATCTATTTCAAGAACTGAACCTGTTGAATAGGGAAATAGTCCTTTTACAATTGCAACAACAGCTTTAGCAACATCTATAGGTTGTCCCCACCGCTTTAATGGAGTAAGTCCATCTTTTATGAGCTTATCATATTTTTCATGGACTTTTTCAGTCATAGGAGTGTTAATTATACCAGGTGATATTTCATAAACCGGAATATTGAACTCACCAAGCCTATCGGCGAATAATTTAGTCATCATACTTACTCCTGCTTTAGATATACAATACTCACCTCTATTCGAGGATGATGTATAACTAGAGATTGAGGAAATATTTATAATATAAGGTAAATATTCCGGTTCTAATTCTTTTTGAAGTTCAATCATCCAATTTGCGATAGTTTGTGTTAAAAAATAAGGTCCCTTAAGATTTATTGATATTACTCTATCAAACGACTCTTCTGTCGCTTTTAGAATATCATTTCTTTCTAATGGAGCTACGCCAGCATTATTAACTAAAACATCAATACGATTAAATTTCTCTTTTATCTTATTAATAAGTAGTTTTCGATTTTCTTTTGAGCTAATATCAGCTTGAATAAAAACATAATCTGACTCTAGGCCTTTTTCATAGATTTCAGACAATAATTTGATATAATCTTCAGATAATTTTTCAGTAGAAGCACCATTGATAACTATCTTAAATCCCTTTTTGGCTAATTCTAAGGCAATCGCTTTTCCGATACCATGAGTACTTCCAGTAATTAATGCCACTTTATTTTCCTCTCCTTTCATAACAAATAATTTTGAATGATTTTTTAAAAATCATTGTAATTTACTGATTAAAATCTAAAAAAATTTTTATACCAATGACTTAAAATTAATTGTTATGGAACGATTTATTTCAGAAAAAATTTCATCTAAGGAAATGGCTATCTTAGATAATAATTCTGAGTGGTTAGGAATATCAAAAAGTCATCTTATGGAGTGTGCTGGGTATTCTTTTGCAACTGAAATTTTCAGCAAGTATAATCTAGACTCTCATTCTAAGGTTCTAATCTTTTGTGGGACGGGAAATAATGGTGGAGATGGATTTGTTGTTGCTCGTCATTTAAATTCATATGGAATAAAATCAATAGTGGTTCTAGTAGGTTCTCCTGATAATATTAGATCGAATGAAGCGAGAATAAATTGGGAAATTATTGCTGAAAGTCTAGAAAGTCTAATTGAAATTGTAATAATCAATGATTCAACAGATTTTGAAAAAATTAAGGATTTAGTAGAAAGTGAAAAAAGTATTAAATTAATTGTCGATGGGTTACTAGGAACTGGGATACAAGGTAAAATTAGAGAACCGATTGCCACAGCAATAGATTTTATTAATAATATTAAAGAGATAAATAATATTGAAGTTGTGTCAATTGATATGCCTTCTGGCTTAGATCCAAATACGGGGAATGTTTCAGATAAGGCAATTAAAGCTGATTTAGTAATAACATTTCATAGATCTAAGTCTGGATTAAATCCTAAAACTGAGTATATCAAAGAAATCATTATTAAGTCTATAGGAATACCTCAAGAAGCAAGTTTATTTGTAGGAAGAGGAGATCTCCTTCCAACTTTGAAAGAAAGAAAAACAGAATATCATAAAGGTCAATTTGGTAGAATTTTAGTTATAGGAGGATCAAGGAATTATTCAGGAGCACCTGCATACGTTTCATTAACAGGAATTCACTTTGGATGTGATTTAGTGATAACATATGTACCTGAAGTTGTGGGGGATGTAATAAGAACTTATTCTCCAAACATGATTGTTCGAACAAATCCTGGAGATTGGTTAACTATAAGCGCCTTCGAAGAAATCAGCAACTTAATTGAATGGGCAAATACTATTGTGATTGGCCCTGGGCTAGGAACTGAGAAAAGTACGGAAGATTTAATTGTAAAACTTTTAGAACTACTTAGGAAGGAGAAAAAATCATTTATTCTTGATGCTGATGCTTTAAAATTAGTTAAGGACCATTTAGAATTAATTAAAAAACAAAATGTGATTTTGACACCTCATGAAGGAGAACTAAAAATAATGATGGATATAGACCTATCACCTTTTTATAATATAGAAGAGAGAGGCAATATTATTTTTGAAACCGCTAAAAAATATGATGTTACTCTTCTCGTAAAAG